>DATFRM010000341.1:0-4680 GCA_035263265.1 Actinomycetes bacterium | reverse complement strand
GCAGCATGTCGGCAGCTGATCCCGGGCAGTCGGTTCCTGACCGGGCTGACCACTCCGGTCTCCGACCCGCCGAGCTGGCTGGCGCTGTGGACCACGCAGGACACCGTAGTCACTCCGCCCGACTCCGGCCGGTTGGAGGGCGCGCTGAGCGTGTCGGTCCAGTCGGTCTGTCCGGGTGTCCGGGTCGCCCATTCCGCCTTGCCGGTGGACCCAACGGTCACCCGCATTGTGCTGGCCGCGCTCGGCGCCGGCCCGCTCACCGCGCCGGATCCCGGCGTGTGCTGACCGGCGCGTGACCACCGATCAGCTCGTGATGTCCTTCGTGACGAAGTTGGCCCACGCCATCGCCAGGAACACCGCGACGTAGACGAGCTGGATGGCCAGCCCGCGCTCGATGTCGCGCCACAGGATCGGGTCCCGGAAGAAGTCGATCCAGGCCAGCCAGTAGCGAGTCGGGAGGTAGGGCCGGACCGCGGCGGCAGCCTGCAGGGCGACCAGTGCCGTGCTGGCGACGAACGCGGCCAGCGCGCCGAGCGCGGCGGCCAGCGGGGAGTCGGTGACCGTGGACAAGAACAGCGCGATCGCACCGACACCGAGCATGGACACACCGACGAAGCCGACCGCACCTGCAATGCGAAGCGTCAGCTCGGTCGAGGTGAGCCTGGCGCCGGACACGTTGGTGACCGCGCCCGGCCGTGACTCGAACAGTGAGGTACCGACCAGGTAGGCGGTGACCGCCACGGCTACGACCGCGACCAGAGTGAACACAACCAGCGCCGCCAGCTTGGCCACGAGCAACCGAGTTCGGCCGACCGGACGGATCAGCAGGTAACGAAGCATGCCGCTGCTGGCCTCGCCGGCGATGGAGTCCCCGGCGACGACCGCGACCGCCACCGGAAGGAAGATCGGCAGCACGATGGCCAGCGCGGCGGCGGGGAACAGCGCGCCGTTGGTGAGCACCGCGGACAGGAACGCCGGCTCTTCGCCGGGCGCCGGACCGACTTTGCTGATCGCGAGGAAGACCGCCACCATCATCGGCAGTGCGCACAGCAGCGCGATGCTGATCCAGGTGCGGGGACGGCGGCACAGCTTGGCCAACTCAACGGTGATCATGGCGGCGTGGCCCGATCCAGCTGGTCCGAGCCCGTGCCCATGACCTGGAGGACGGCATCCTCTACGGAGCGTCGCTCCGGCCCGATCTCGCTGACCCGTACCCCAGAGCCGACCAAGGTGGCGTTGAGCCCAGCCGGGTCGGGATGCTCCACGACCAGCACGTCACCGGTGCGGGACTCCACCCGACCGTCGAGGAGCGCCGCGGCCAGGTCCGAGTCCGGGGTGCGGATTACCACCCGGCCGGTTTCCGCCTGCAGCCGGTCGACGTGCTCCTGCAGCACCAGGCGGCCGCGGTCGAGCACGCCGATCCGGGTGCACAACTGCGCCACCTCACCGAGCAAATGGCTGGACAGGAACACGGTTGTGCCGTTGGCGTTGAGCTCGCGCAGCAGATCCCTGATCTCCCGGATGCCGTGCGGATCCAGTCCGTTGGTCGGTTCGTCGAGCACTAGCAGCCGTGGGCCGCGCAGTAGGGCCGCGGCCAAGCCAAGCCGCTGGCGCATGCCCAGCGAGTACGCCTTGACCGGTCGCCCGTCCACCCCGGCCAGCCCTACCCGCTCGAGCGCCGCCTCGATCCGGGTCCGCCGGGTCCGCCGGCCGCCACCCGGACCGGCCGCATCGAGCAATCGCAGGTTCGCCCGGCCGGACAGGTGCCCGTAGCCGGACGGCCCCTCGACCAGTGCTCCGACCTCGGGCAGCACCTGTCCGAGGTGCTTGGGCACGGACCGGTGGATGACCTCGATCTCACCAGCGGTGGCGTACACCAGCCCGAGCACGAGGCGCAGCAGCGTCGTCTTGCCCGAGCCGTTCGGGCCGATCAGGCCGTACCGGTCGCCTGCCTGAACGTCAAGGTCAACGCCGTCGATGGCCAGCATCCGGCCGTACCGCTTGGTCAGCTCGCGGGTGACGATCACGGCAGTCCGCGCAGGAGCTCGATGGCGGCCGGGCGCAACAGTTGGGGGGTGACCAGGCCGGCGAGAAGGTACGAGCGACGATTGGGCCGGGGATCGTCGGTCCGCACGATGATCGCGGTGAGCAGCTCGGACCGCACCTCGACCAGCTCGCCGTGCACATCGGTCGGCACTCCGACCTCGAGCCCACCTGCCCGCCGGGCCGCCTGTGCCCACTGGTAGCCGAGCCATCCGGGCAGTGAAACCGCAACAAAGCTGCCGAAGCCCGTGCCGTACCAGCCCACCCCCGGTAGCAAGGGGACGGGTGTGTGCCGGGCCCGTCCGGCCAGGCTGGGCGGCGGCAATGCGTCCGGGAAGACCTCCGTAATCGCCGCAAGGTCTTGACTGCTCGTGGTGGCGAAGTCAGCCGCTGCCGAGCGCGGCACCGCCAGGACACCTGTCGACGGTGGCCGCTGCGTGACCTCGAGGAACGCCGTGCTGAACACGGGCCGGCCGTGCGCCGTGCCGGCGATCTCCACCCGGAGTGGCAGCCCGGTGCGCGGGTCGGCCCAGATGTCGACGCGCTCCACCGTGGTGTCCGGATCGGACGGGCGTAGCCGCAGTCCGGCCGCCGTCGTGCCGGCCACTCGCCGGGGGGCGATCGAGGTGATCGAGTCCCCGGCCACCGCACTGTGCAACAACCGCCTGGCCAGCTCCGGCGGCAGCAGGTCCACCGGCCACGGCAGGCGCACCGAGATGTCGCCCAGGATCTGCACCAGGAGGTTGTTCTCGAAGTCCCAGCGGTAGGTCGAGCCGGCCACCCGGTACACGTCGGCTTCGCCGGTCGTGCTCAGCGTGGCCACCCGCCAGGCGTCCGGCCCGGCGTGCCAGGAACGGATCCGGGTGGTGCCGGTGAGCAGGTCCCGGACCGCACCAAGCTCGGACAGGTCGGGAACACCCAGCCGGCCGTGGCTCTCGGCGTAGCCCTGATATGGCTGTCCGGCGGAGGCGAGCACTCGGTCGCGCAGCGTGGCGGGGTCGATAGCTGGTTGCGGCACCGGCCACGCCGCGATAACCGCGGGTAGCGCGCACAATCCGAGGACCGCGCCACCGACGGTCAACCAGCGGCGGCGAGCCTCCCGGCGGACCACGCTCACGTCTCCCACGGTAGGTCGGTGCCGGGCCGAGCGTGCGGCGGCTTGTGGACACCCACTATGCGCACGGGAAGGTCCGGGCGGCTGCGTCCGCGCCGGCCCGGTACGTCTTGAAGATCTCGAGCACCCGCTCCACCGCCGAGCGGAGCGGGAACAGGTCTCGCGTCACCAGTTGATCGGCGTCGTCGGCGCCGACCGGATGCCAGTACACCCCGTCGGCGGTCACCGTGACCTCGGGAACCAGCGTGTCGACCGATGTGAGCACGCCATCGGCGGCGAACCCGCGCTTGGCCACCGGTCGCAGGATCTGGTCGTCGCGGGCGATTCCCAGCGCATCCAGGAAGTCACGCAGTTCGGCTTCCTCGGTGGCATCGGCACGCACCAGCGTTGCGGCGACCCGGACCGTGAATCCTTCGTCGAGCGCGACCCGGATTCCGGCCAATGCCCGGGCCCAGCTACCGGCTCCGCGATGCAGGTCGTGGCGGTCCGGGGTGGCCGAATCCACGCTGATCTGGAGCCGGAGCCGGTCCCGCGGTAGCCGTCTGAGCAGGTCGAGCCGCCGCCCCCTGAACAGCATCCCGTTGGTCAGCAGCGTCGTCGGCAGCGCGGCCGTACACGTGGCCACGATCTGGTCGAGGTCGTACAGCAGGAACGGTTCACCGCCGGTCAGCAGCAGCTCGGCTACTCCCGCATCGGGCGCTTCGCCGGCAAGGCGGGCGATGCGGTCGACCCCGAGTGCCCGCCGGTCGGCTTGCGGCGAGGACCGCACGCAGCAGTAGTCGCAGGCCAGGTTGCAATCGAAGTTGGTATACAGCCACAGCCTGGTGCCGGGTCGGCGGTGCGGGGCCAGCTCGGCTACCGGGTCCGGCGCGCGGCCTCGGCGCACTACTGCCTCGGCCTCGTCGGCCCGGAGCAGAGTGTTGCCGGTCCGCAGGCACCAGTTTCGGACCGCGGCCACGTCGCCGGCTCGTACCAGCCGCACAGTGACCGTATCGCCCTCGGCGATTCCGCCCAGCCGCTCGACCATGTCGACGATCACCATCGGGCGTCGATCCGCTGCTCGGCCACCGCCTCGAACAGTGAGGCGTATCCGTCCAGGTCCGGCAGCACCCAGCGGTGCAGTCCCTCCAGCTCGAGGATGCGCCGATGTTCGGGGATGTCCCACTCCATCGCGAGCAGGTGCTCCACCCACGTTCGGGTGCGTTCCTCGGATAGTCGCGGTAGCGCGGTGAAGTTGCAGTGACAGTAGGCCGGGCTGGTCCAGATCTCCGCCAGGGCGCCGGGCATGAGCTCGTCCCGCCCGATCGCGTCCCAGGTAGGTGAGCCGATCGCGGCGGCATCGGCGGTCCCATCCAGCACCAGGCGGATCGCGTCGAGCTCACTGCGGCCGGTGTCGCCGTGCTTGCCCAGGTCGCTGTCGACCCGGACGAACTGCACCTCCCCGTCGAGCCCCTCGCGACGCAGGTAGTAGACCGGCAGGATGGCGGCCTGGGCGGAGTCCCTGCTGCCCAGCGCCAGCCGCC
>DATFRM010000340.1:0-3484 GCA_035263265.1 Actinomycetes bacterium | reverse complement strand
GGATTGCGGGAACCGCACGTCGCCGAACATTGAAACGATGCCGAGGTGGTGCTGGGCCGCCTCCCTGACGTCCGTTGCCGACAGCGCTGCCGTGTCGTATGCACAGGTCAGCGACAGCGCCGAGCCGGCCAGCGCGAGATTGAGCACCGCCTCTGCGTGCTGGCACTCGACGATCTCCTCGGCGGTCCGCTTTGCCCACAGCAGCTCGGCGATACCCAACCGGTGCTCGGATGGGCTCGGCTGCCGGGCGAACTGATGCCAGAGCGAGACGCTGCGGGCCGGGTTGCGGCCGGCAGCCACCATGTCGACAAACTGCACCTGGCCGTTGTCGAGCAAGTCAATGGGAAGGGACTGCTGCAGCGCCTTCACATTTACCGCCGGCGCGGCAACCATGACCGGGTCGCCACGACCTATTGCGTCGAGAACGACCGGTGTTGCCGCCTGGACGAATCCCTCCATCCCGCGATACGGCAGTGCCTCATGCCGGAAGCCGGACATCTCGCCACGACCCTCGATCCCTGGTCTTTTGGGCCCGGTGGGCGATCCAATCCTCACTGTAAGCCTGTGCCATACCCGCTGAAAACGGATCTCAACGCAAATCGTGCGTGGCGGCTGGATCCCTGCGGGCTCCGCACTGCCCGCAAATCGCCGCTTCCATGATCGTTCCCGAGGGGGGGTGGCCTGGTGGCAGCGCAGTTCGATCACGAAACAGGATCTCGTGGAAGAGCATGGTAGTCGCGCCGCATCGGGCCATTTCCGGCTGGGCATGGCGTGCCCCGCGAGCGACTGGGTACCAGCCCGGCCATGGCGGACAGACACGGCAAGACGGCCGGTCCGGCCGACGGTCATGTGATGATCTTCGCACCGTTGCCGATCTTGACGGTGACGGCAGAGGATCGCGGCGACGGCCTGGACATCCACCTGCATGCCGGCGGTCAGGGAGTATGGCAGGCCCGGATGGTGGCCGCGCTGGACACCTCGGTCACGATTTGCGCGCTATTCGGCGGCGAGACCGGGCAGGTGCTACGGCACCTGATTGCTAGCGAGGGGATCGAACTTCGAGCCGTGCTGGGCACCGCACGCAACGGGGCTTACATTCACGACCGGCGGTCGGGTCGACGGGTCGTCTGGGCCGAGGACCCCGGCGATCCGGCCCTGGTCATGATCGACGACGCCTGCTCCTTGATCGAGATGCCCGATCTACAACCGGTTGACCCGCGTGGCGCGGGCGACTCGATGACCGCGGGGATCGCGGCCGGATTGGCCGCCGGTAGGGAGCCGGAATTCGCGGTCCGGCTGGGTGCCGCTGCCGGTGCCGTGAACGTCACCCGGTCCGGGCTTGGCACCGGGGATGGCAGCGCGGTTATCCGGCTGCTGCCGCACATCCGGCTGAAGCCGCTACCCACCGGCGTGGAGGGGGTCGATGGACAGCGCCAGCGCCGGGTGGTGAGCCTTGGTGAGCTGGCGGCGGAGGTCACCGAGCAATGACCGATCGACAGCGCGCTCTTGTCACGAACGACGACGGAATTCGCTCGGAGGGGATCCGGCAGCTTGCACTCGCCGTCGCGGAGACCGACCTCGATGTTGTCGTGGCGGCTCCCGACGAGGAGTCCAGCGGTAGCAGTGCGGCGCTGAGCGCGGTTCAGGCCGATGGCCGGATCGTGGTCGAACGTCGCGAGCTTGCTGGTCTCGACGGCTACTCGGTGGTTGCGGTCAAGGCGCTGCCCGGCTTCATCGCATTGCTTGCCTCGGCCGGCGCGTTCGGACCGAAGCCCGATCTGGTGATCTCCGGGATCAACAAGGGCGCCAACACGGGGCATGCCGTGCTGCACTCGGGCACCGTTGGCGCGGCGCTGACCGGACAGACCTACGGCAGCCGGGCGATGGCGGTGTCATTGGCGATGAATCTGGCGACCAGCCGGGACCCGAGCGCTGTGTTGCACTGGCCGACTGCCGCCCGGCTGGCCAGGCTGAGTCTGCCGCTGCTCCTCGACGGCGAGGACGGTCACGTGCTCAACCTCAACGTGCCCAACGTGCCGATCGATCAACTGCGCGGAGTCCGTTCGGCGCGACTGGCCCCGTTCGGGGCGGTGCAGACCAACGTAGTAGAGGTGGGGGAGGGCTACGTTCAGCTCACGGTGGCGGACCTCGATCCAGGCGATAACCCCGATACCGATGCGGCGCTGCTTGCGGCTGGATATGCAACCGTGACCATGCTCAGCCCGTTGTGCGAGCGCGCGCCGAACGGGCCGCCCGAGAAGCTCGCGGAGGCTCTGGAATCCGCCGCCCTTAAAGCGGACTGAGCCGGCGGAGAAGCCGGTCAAGGCATTCCAGCCAGATCATGACGGAATGCGGGCCATGCGTCGCGCAAGTACAGCGCAAACGGCAGCCACCAGATCAGGTCGTTGGTAACAACGATGACGGCCGTCGCGGGCGGCCAGCGATTCGTGAGGAGTAGCCAGCCGAGCCCGATCGGGCCGAGCACCTTACCGGCTAGCCCCACCGCGGCCTGAACCCAACCGCGCTCGGGCACTCGTGCCACGTCGAGGTAGACGACGCCGTAGAGGCCGATCACCATGCCCAGCGTCGCGAATATCTCGGGTGTATTGGATCGCGGCATCCCGGCCAGCCGGAACAGCCACTGCGGATTGGCGATCGCGTAACAGCCCCAAGCGATGTTGTAGAGGCCGGCGGCGACGAAGACTCGCCGGTGGAGCCGCCGTCGCGGGATCAACGACCGCTCGGGGTGCTTGCCGGCGACCGCCACGGCCAACGCGCCCGGGGTCGGGGGAAGCCGAGCACCGCGTAGAGATCCCGCAGGCCCGAAATGCCGATCCCGATCGCGCCCAACGTGAGCGCCCACTGTAGAACGCCTGGCACCGCCGGCGGATCGAAAACCAGGCCGGTTGGCTGGTCCGCCCAGTCGAGTAGCACCGGGATGAGATTGGCCAGGATCGCGCCGTACACGATGCCCATCAGCGCGTGGGTTGCTCGCTCTCCGGGGAACAGCCCGCCCAGCGGTTTGCGCACCCGATCCTCCACGATGAAGTCGGCGATGGTGATGACGATCTCGGCCAGCAGCAGTACTGCGAACCCGGCTGCCCAGGCGCCTTGCCAGGCCAGCCACGGCAGCGAGCCGAAAACGACGACGTAGATGAAATCGCGTGCGGCGTGCAACCTCAGCTCCGGCCGCACGCCGGGCAGGCGCGCCGGCAGCTGACCGCGCAATTCGTGGTAGTACAGCGTGTCGAACGCGCCGAGCGCACCCAGGACTGTCAGCAGCCACAGCACCGTCACCATCGCGGTGCCTCCTTGTTCAGGCATCCCGAATAGGTCAGCAATGGCTTCCCGCGCGGCGTCGTCACGGTGACCGCCACCAGGAACCGGTCGTGCCCGCATGCCCGCGCCACGGCCCGGACGTGTGGGCATGCGCAAGCGGGCAGTGGAACGGAGCGGCCGAACAGCCGCAACCGGGTTCCGAGCT
>DATFRM010000339.1:0-2530 GCA_035263265.1 Actinomycetes bacterium | reverse complement strand
ATACGACGTGCGGACCACGTCGGTGGAGACGCCGGCCGGGACGCTGTCCGGCGGCAATCAGCAAAAGGTCGTGGTCGCGCGCGAGATGGGCCGGGACGTCAAGCTGATGCTCGTCAGCCAGCCGACCCGGGGCCTCGACGTTGGCTCGATCGAGTTCGTGCACAAGCGCCTGGTCGCCCAGCGGGACGAGGGCGCGGCGGTGCTGCTCGTCTCGTCCGAGCTCGACGAGATCTACGCCCTGGCCGACCGCATCGCCGTCATGTACGAGGGCCGGATCGTCGCGTTCTGCCCGCCCACCATCCCCGAGCAGGAGCTCGGCCTGCTGATGGCCGGCAGCACGGGAGACGGATCCGACGGCTCTGACCCGGGGAGCGGACCAGGCGGCCCGGGGGGCGGACCGGAGACGCCAGCGCAGGAGCCAAGCAGTCATGACTGATCAGCACGGGACAGAACCCTCGGCCGAGCCCGCGGCAACCGCAGCGACCGCCACCGCCGACGGCACCGGCGCACCCGCGCCGGGCCGGCCGCGTGGCCGGCTGCCGATGACCGGCAGCATGATCATCCATGCGGTGACCGAGGGGCACTCGGCCGTCATCACGATCCTGGCCGTCTTCGTGGCCCTGGTGATCGGCGCCATCTTGATCGTGGCCAGTGACCCGGTGGTGCTGCGCGCCTGGGCCTCGTTCGGCTACGCACCGCTCACCGCGCTCTCGGCGACCTGGTCATCGGTGTCCGCGGCCTACGTGGCGCTGTTCGAGGGCTCGATATTCAACCCGGGGACGATCTCGGCGGCCTTCCATGGCGGCTCGATCGCGGCGATCTTCTACCCGCTGTCGCTCACCGCGTTCGAGGCCACCCCGCTCATCCTCACCGGCCTGTCGGTGGCGGTGTGTTTCCGCGCCGGGATGTTCAACATCGGCGCGGCCGGCCAGTGGATCGGCGGCGCGCTCGTCGCGACCTGGCTCGGCTACGCGGTGAACCTGCCGATCGTCTTGCACGCGGTGGTCTGTATCATCGGCGCCTTCGCCGGCGGCGCGGTGCTCGGCTGGATCGTGGGCGTGATCAAGGCGCGGACCGGCGCGCACGAGGTCATCCTCACGATCATGCTCAACTACATCATGTACAACCTGCTGGCCTTCCTGCTGACCAGCCAGAACCTGATGCAGGCACCGAAGCAGACCAACGCGGTCGCGCCGGGCATCGCGTCCAGCGCGATGCTGCCGCACGTCGGCGGGCCACCGCCGCAGGCCGGAGTCGGGTTCCTGATCGCGGTGGCCGCCGCGGCCGCGACCGCCTGGCTCCTCTCACGCAGCACGCTGGGCTTCCAGTTCCGGACCGTGGGCGCGAGCCCGAGCGCGGCACGCAGCGCCGGCATCAGCGTGGAGCGGGTCTGGATACTCGCGTTCCTGATCGCCGGCGGCCTGGCCGGGCTCTCGGCGACCACGATCGTGCAGGGCCAGACGGCGCCGCTGACGACCACCAGCTACGGCACGTTTGGCTTCGATGGCATCACGGTCGCGCTGCTCGGCCGGGCCCGGCCGTGGGGCGTGCTCCTCGCCGGGCTGCTGTTCGGCGCGCTGGACGCCGGCGGCACGGTCATGGAGGCCGCGACCGGCGTCCCGTCCGACGTCGTCAACGTCATCGAGGCCCTGATCGTGCTCTTTGTCGCCGCACCGCCGCTGATCCGGCTGCTGTTCCGGCTGCGGGCGACCGGCGGCACCGGCCCCCAGGCCGTCGCGTCGAAGGGATGGTCCGGATGACCACGCTGACTGCCCCGGTACGCGTGCCGGTCTCGATCAGCCGCAGGTACCTCGCCGCGGGCACCTTCATCCTGCTCGGCCTGATCGACATCTTCGTCTTCGGGTTCTTCGCTCACGCCGGCGACGCCCGCTTCGCGCTGTCGCTGCCCGGCGCCACGCCGCGCCTGCCGGTGATCCACGTTCCCGGCGCGCTGACGGCCTACGTGCTCGGCGCGATCTCGATCGGCCTGGGCATCGTGCGCGCCGCCGTCGACCTTCCCCGCTGGGGGAAGCGGCTTTCCATCGCGGTCGTGCTGCTGTGCTTCCTGCTGTCGCTGCTGGCCTGGGCGGATGCCGGCAACACGGTCGGCCCGCTCCAGGTCATCGACCTGCTGCAGGGAACCCTGACCGCGTCCATCCCGCTGATACTCGGGGCGCTGGCCGGGTTGCTGGGCGAGCGGGCCGGCGTCATCAACATCGCGATCGAGGGGCAGCTGCTGACCGGCGCGTTCGTCGCGGCGGCCGTGGCCAGCGTCACCGGCGGGGTCTGGCTCGGGCTGATCGGCGGGTCGCTGGCCGGCGGCCTGGTCGGAGCGGTGCTGGCGATATTCGCGATCATGTTCCTGGTGGACCAGATCATCGTCGGCGTTGTGCTCAACGTGATCGCGCTCGGGCTGACCAACTACCTGTACGACCGGGTCATGGCCCCCTACGCGGACACGTTCAACGCCGGCAACACGTTCGGCACGATCAAGATCCCGGTGCTCAGCAACATCCCGATCATCGGCCCG
>DATFRM010000338.1:0-2512 GCA_035263265.1 Actinomycetes bacterium | reverse complement strand
CGCTCGGGGTGGATTGTCCCGATCAGACGTCGAAGTCCGCGCGGCGAAGCCGGTACACCTGCAGGTGCATGTCGTAGTACTTGTCGGTCTCGCCGACCCACTCCAGCCCGATCCGCCGCGCCGTGGCGATGGCGCGGTCGTTGGCCGAGCGGGCGACCGCGAAGAGCTCATCCAGACCCTTGGTGAACGCCCACCCGGCCAGCGCGCGGCCGGCCTCGGTGGCGTACCCGTGACCCCAGGCATCCGGGTGGAGCTGCCAGCCCATTTCCAGGTCCTCGTCGCCGGGCGGAAGCGGCAGCAGGACGGCGCCACCGATCAACCGGTGGTCGTCCTTGACCTCGATCGCCCAACGACCGGCCGGTGGGACCAGGCGCTCGTCCTCCCCCATCCACTGCTGGAGCACCAACCGCATCCCGGACAAATCAGACACTCGATCCATGGCGGGATCGAGCCAGCGAGCGACCCGGCCGTCGCCGTAAACGTCCAGCGCTTGTTGCGCATCCTCGAGCCGCCAGGGGCGCAGGATCAGCCGGTCGGTGACCAGTTCACGGGCCATTGGGCAACTCTAGTGCGGTGCGGCAGCGAGCTGTTTCGGGATAGATCGGCTCTTTTAGGACGAGCTCGGCGGTAGTAGCGTGCTCAAAGTCCCGGGGGGCGAGGCAATCTTCACCCTCAGTGGAGCGGACATGCCAACGACGCGAACCGTACGATCTGCCCGCTTATGGATCCTCATCTTCGGAGCGATTGCGGCCCTGATCGTGGTGATGGTGTCGACTCTCGGTGACACCCCACCCCGCCCGGTCGCCGGAGAGTCGGAGGAGGCCGAAGAAGGAGAGGAAGAGGGCGAGACCCCGGCTGACCCAGCCGAATGGTTCTGGCTGCAGCGCGCGAACGAGGACGGATCGATCCCGGCCACCGCGTTCCAGGAGGCAGTGGCCCAGACCGCTCAAATTGAGCGGGACACCCGCCGCGGTGACCCAACCCTGTCGGACGTGCAGTGGCAGCTGCTGGGCCCGACCAACATCGGCGGCCGCTTGATCGACCTGCTCGTCGATCCGAACTCTCCGAGCACCCTGTACGTAGCGGCCGGCACCGGCGGGGTCTGGAAGAGCACCGACGGCGGCACCACGCTGGTCAGCGCCTGGTCCGACGACCTACCGCAATCGATGGGCGCCCTCGCCATCGCCCCGAACGGCACCCTCTACGCCGGAACCGGTGAGCCCGACCACGGCGGCGGCGGTTCGTACTACGGCACCGGCCTGTACCGCTCGACAGATGGCGGTGCGAGCTGGACCAGCATCGGTCTGGAGAACACCGGGGCGATCGGCCGGATCCGGATCGATCCGACCAACCCGAACCGGATCTTCGTCGCGGCCCAGGGTCGGCTGTTCGACACCGGCGGCGACCGCGGGCTGTACCTGTCCGAGGACGGCGGCGACAGCTGGCGGCAGGTGCTCGACGGCCTCAACGACTCGACCGGGGCCATCGACGTCTCCATCAACCCCGGCAATCCCGACATCGTGCTCGCCGCGATGTGGGACAAGCTGCGCTTCCCGGACGGCCGCGAGTACGGCGGTCCCGGGTCTGGCGTCTACCGATCGACCGACGGTGGCGAGACGTGGGCCCGCATCGGGGCACCGCTGCCTACCTCGGACAGCGAGCCCGGCCGGATCGGCGTTGCATTCGGCACAAACGACCCCAACCGGGCGTACGCCATCACCAACGACCGCATCGGCAACCTCACCGGCTTCTTCGTGTCGAACGATGCCGGTGCCACCTGGACCCGGCCGCTGACCGGCGAGCCGGCGCTGGACGCCGCCGACGGTGGGTTCGCCTGGTGGTTCGGCCGGCTCTGGGTCGACCCGGCCGATGCCGACCACCTGTTCTCCGCGGGCGTGCCGATGATGGAGTCGCGCACCGGCGGCACCACCTGGATCCGGGGCCGCGGCATTCACGCCGACCAGCACGCGCTCGCCTGGGATCCGCACCACCCGGGCCGGGTGTACGTCGGCAACGACGGCGGTCTGTACTGGTCCGACGACAACGGCAACGTCGTCGGCAGCTGGACGAAGGCCCAGGTCGAGCCGTACATGCAGTTCTACGCGATGGATGTCAGCGCGCAGGACGTCACCCGCGCCTCCGGCGGCACCCAGGACAACGGATCGCTGCGGTCCTGGGGCGGCACCGACTGGAACGGGTACCTCGGCGGCGACGGGATGATGAACCGCATCAACCCGGCCGACTTCAACAACGTGTTCGCGTGCTCGCAGAACGGCGGGTGCGCCCGATCGGACAACGGCGGCAACAACATGCAAGGGATCCGCAACCGGTTCACGGGCACGCGGTTCAACTGGGTGTCGCCGATCGAGATCGCGCCGAGTGCGCCGAATACCGTGTACTTCGGCTCGAACATCCTCAACCGCTCCGACGACCGTGGGGTGACCTGGCGGGCGGTGAGCCCGGACCTGACCGGCGGCCCGACGCCGCGCAACATGACCTCGTTCGGCACTAT
>DATFRM010000337.1:0-3852 GCA_035263265.1 Actinomycetes bacterium | reverse complement strand
GCCACGACGATGGACTTCCTGCCCGAGGTGGCGAAGTTCCGCGCCGCCCGTCGGGTGTGGGCGCGGCTGGTGCAGGAGCGGTACGGCGCCGCCGATCCGCGTTCGGCGCAGCTGCGTATCTTCGTGTTCACCGCCGGCTCCTCGCTGACCGCGGCCCAGCCGCTTAACAACGTGGTGCGGACCTCGGTGGAAGCGGTCGCGGCCGCTTTGGGTGGCGTGCAGACCATGCACGTGTGCGCGTACGACGAGGCTCTCGGCGTGCCGACCGAGGCCGCGGCCACGCTTGCGTTGCGGACCCAGCAGATCGTCGCGTTCGAGACCGGGCTGACCGAGACGGTGGATCCGCTTGCCGGCTCGTACGCGGTCGAGGCGCTCACCGACGAGCTGGACCGGGAAATCACAGCCGCCCTGGCCGACATCGATTCCCGGGGCGGTTCGTTGGCCTGCATCCGGTCCGGTTGGTTCGTCGAGCAGCTGGCCGAGGCCGCGTACGCCCAGCAGCAGGCGGTGGAATCCGGTCAGACCACGGTGATCGGAGTGAACCGGCACCCGAGTCCGCCGGAGCCGATCGAGGTGTTCGCGGTCGACCCGGGACTGGAGGCGGATCAGGTAGCGGCCGTCCGGACGGTGCGGGATCGGCGGGATCCGGAGGCGGTGCGCAAGGCGCTGTCCGGGCTGCGCGATGCCGCGGCGTCCGGCGCCAATGTGGTGGAGCCGTGCGTGGCGGCGGCTCACGCCTATGCGACCATCGGCGAGGTCGTCGGCGTGTTGCGCGACGTACACGGCTCCTGGCGCTAGCCCGCCGGAGTCACGAGGTGGCTTGCACGTGGCGCAGCGCAGGGCCGGACAGCAGGTCGTGTAGGCCGAAGAACAGGTCGCTTGCCCGGGTGCCGGGCCAGTCCTGCGGTAGCAACTCGGCCGGCAAGCCCGGATCGAGGTAGCGGATCCGCCGCCATGTGGTGAGCGCGCGGACGTGATCGGCGAATGCGGCTCGATCATCGGCCGCGGACCCGGGTGCCGTTGCCCAGCCGACCCGCACCGGCCGAACTGCCGCGATGAACTGCTCGTACCGATCGGCCAACCCGCGCAGATCCCACCAGACTCCCGCGGAGTGGGCCAGGTCCGCGAACGCCAGGTAGTGGCCGGTGAACAGATCCACGTATCCGGCCAGCCCGAGCCGATCGATCGTGTCTCGCGCTTCCTCGGCAACGTACGCCGGCGCGATCCAGACTCCGGGCGCCGCGGTGCCGAAGCCGAGCCAGCCGAGCCGGGAGCGCAGCGTATGACGCTTGGCGCGCTCCGACTCCGGGATCGAGAACACCGCGAGCACCCAGCCGTCGGCGAGTCGCGCGGTCGGCCGGTTGAAGATCCGCTTGTCGCCTGCGCGCAGCACCTGTTCGGCGCCGCCGGACAGTGAGTAGCCCGCGGTCTGACTACGCCGCTCGGCGACCAGCAGGCCGCGCCGCTTTAGCCGGGAGATCGCCGACCGGACCGCGGCCTCGTCCACGTCGAGCTCGGCCATCAGGCTGACCAGCGCGGCAACCGACAGCCAGCCGCCGAGTTGGCGGACGTAGGCGCCGTACAAACTGACGATGTAGGCCCGCGGGGTACCCAGAGCCGTCACCTGACCGTGCAGGTTGGTCGGTTCTGTTACGGCGGTCACGCCCGCACGATACCCCGCGAGCCCACCGCTCGCGATCTTGCCCCCGTTGTGGATCATTACCGGCACAGTGAGCAAAAGATCACCCAGTATGGGCGATTTGTCTGCGCAAAACGGCGGTAATGATCGGTCTGAGGCCGCTTCGCGGCTCGGCGTCCGCTGGCTCGGACAGCTGCCTCGTAGACTCGGGGGGTGGCGCGTCCCGACGGTCGGCTCTCGCACGATCTTCTCCCCGGCGAGAAAGGCCCGCAGGACGCTTGCGGGATCTTCGGCGTGTGGGCGCCGGGTGAAGAGGTAGCCAAGCTCACCTACTTCGGGCTTTATGCGCTGCAGCATCGCGGTCAGGAGTCGGCCGGCATCGCGGTCGGCACCGGCTCGCAGATCGTTGTGTACAAGGACATGGGGTTGGTCGCCCAGGTCTTCGACGAGCCCACACTCAGTTCGCTGCGCGGCCACGTCGCGGTCGGTCACTGCCGCTACTCCACCACCGGATCCTCGGTGTGGGAAAACGCGCAACCGACGTTCCGCTCGACTGCGACCGGCTCGATCGCGCTCGCGCACAACGGGAACCTGGTCAATACCGGGGAGCTCGCCAAACTGATCGATTCGCGCCGTCTCGACTCCGGCCAGTTGCCGTATCCGGACACGGGGCACAACGGTTCCACCTCCGACACCGACCTGGTCACCGAGCTGCTCGCCGACTATCCGGATCGCTCGATCGATGCGGCTGCGATGGAAGTGCTGCCGCAACTGGCCGGCGCGTTCTCGTTCGTGTTCATGGACGAGGGAGCGCTGTACGCGGCCCGCGATCCGCAGGGCGTCCGGCCGCTCGTGCTGGGCCGGCTGGAGCGCGGCTGGGTCGTGGCCAGCGAGACCGCCGCGCTCGACATCGTCGGGGCGTCGGTGATTCGCGAGATCGAGCCGGGCGAGCTGATCTCGATCGACGAGCACGGGCTGCGCAGCCACCGCTTCGCCCAGGCCAAGCCGGCCGGCTGCGTGTTCGAGTTCGTGTACCTGGCCCGGCCGGATACCACGATCTCCGGCCGATCGGTCTACGGCGCTAGGGAGGAAATGGGCCGGATCCTGGCCAGGGAGGCACCGGTCGACGCCGACCTGGTCATCCCGACCCCGGAGTCCGGCACCCCGGCCGCGATCGGGTTCGCCGAAGAGAGCGGCATCCCGTACGGCCACGGGCTGGTCAAGAACTCCTACGTCGGGCGCACGTTCATCGAGCCGAGCCAGACGATCCGGCAGCTCGGCATCAGGCTCAAGCTCAACCCGCTGCGCGACGTCATCGACGGCAAGCGGCTGGTGGTCGTGGACGACTCGATCGTGCGCGGGAATACCCAGCGAGCCCTGGTGCGGATGCTGAACGAGGCCGGCGCCCGCGAGGTACACGTACGGATCTCCAGCCCGCCGGTGAAGTGGCCGTGCTTCTTCGGTATCGACTTCGCGACCCGGGCCGAGCTGATCGCGACCGGGCTGTCCGTGGACGAGATCCGCCGGTCGCTCGGCGCTGACTCGCTCGCGTACCTGTCCCTGGACGGCATGGTCGCGGCGACCCGGGTGCCTAAGGGCCGGCTGTGCCGGGCCTGCTTCGACGGGCAGTACCCGATCGACCTGCCCGATCCCGACCTGTTGGGCAAGCACCTGCTCGAGAGCCTGGAGCGGCGGCTGGTTCCGGATCTCGGTAGCGCCGGCGCCGCCGACGCGCTGGGTCGACCGTGAGCGGTCCGTCGCATCCGGACGTGCCCGGGGCAAGCTACGCGGGATCCGGCGTCGATATCGCAGCCGGTGAGCGCGCGGTCGAGCTGATGAAGGCGTCGGTCGCCCGGGCCAGCCGGCCGGAAGTGCTCGGGGAGCTGGGCGGTTTCGCCGGGTTGTTCCGGGTCGACTTCTCCCGCTACCTGCGCCCGATCCTGGCTACCTCGACTGACGGCGTCGGCACCAAGGTGGCAGTAGCCCAGCGAATGGACGTCCACGACACAATCGGGTTCGATCTGGTCGGCATGGTCGTGGACGATCTTGTGGTGTGCGGCGCCGAGCCGTTGTTCATGACCGACTACATCGCCACCGGGAAGATCATTCCGGAGCGGGTGGCAGCCATCGTCGCCGGCATCGCCCACGCCTGTGAGCTCGCCGGCACCGCATTGATCGGCGGTGAGACGGCCGAGCACCCGGGACTACTCGGC
>DATFRM010000336.1:0-4071 GCA_035263265.1 Actinomycetes bacterium | reverse complement strand
CTTGGCCAGCTCGATCACCGGGATCGGGCAGCGCCGGCCCAGCGTGTCGATGACCAGGGCGGCCCGGTCGAGCCCTACCTTCGGCTTGGTCACAGGCCGCTCACTCCGGCCTTGGCCCGCAGCTTTGCCACCACCTCGGGTAGCACCTCCAGGAATCGGTCGACCTCCGCCTCGGCCACCTCGAGCGGCAGCGACACCCGGACGTTGCCGTGGGTGAGCACGCCCATCGCGGCCAGCACGTGGCTTGGCTGCAGCGTGCTGGATGTGCAGGACGACCCGGAGTTCACCGCGAACCCCGCCCGGTCGAGCTCGGTGACCAGCGTCTCTCCGTCCAGGTAGAGGCAGGAGAACGTGACCAGGTGCGGCAGCCGGTGCACCGGGTCGCCGACCACCTCGACGTCCGGCACCAACTCCGGCACCCGCGCCCGGATCCGCTCCACGAGCGCCCAATGCCGGTTCGCCGCTTCCGCCGCCACCTCATCCCGCGCGACCAGCGCGGCCGCCGCGGCAGCGATGGCCGGAACATTCTCGAATCCGGGCACCCGGCCGTGCTCCCGCTCGTCGGATGGCAGCACCGACCGCCACCTGGTGCCCTTGCGGACCACCAGCAGCCCGACTCCTGGCGGTCCGCCCCACTTGTGGGCGCTCGCGATCAGGACCGACCAGCCGGCCGGGACTGGAACCCGGCCGACGGACTGGGCCGCGTCGACCAGCAGCGGTACGTCGGCGTCCTGGCAGGCGGCGGCCACCTCCTCGACCGGCTGCTCGGTGCCGACCTCGTGGTTCGCGGACTGCAGGCACGCCAGCGCGGTGTCCGGCCGGAGCGCGGCGGCGAACTCGTCGGGATCGACCCGACCGAGCCGATCGACCGGAACCACGGTCAGCTCGCCGCCGTGAGCCGCGGCCGCCTGCAGCACGCTGGAATGCTCGACTGCGCTGACCACCAGGTGCGAACCCACCCGGTGCCGGGCCCCGGCGGCGCCGAGCAGGCCGAGCTGTACCGCTTGGGTGCCGGACGCGGGGAAACTCAACTCGTCCGGTCGTGTCCCGAGCACCTCGGCGATGGCGGACCTGGCCGCGTCCAGCCGGAGCCGGTTCCGGCGGCCGGCGCCGTACCGCCGGGCCGGGTCTGCCCAGCCCTCATCCAGCGCGCTCAGCAAGGCGCTGCGCGCGGCCGGATGAAGCGGTTCGGCGGACGCCGCGTCCAGGTAACCCACAGGTGTGACGCTAGCCGAGCGACATGTCCCACCTGAGCGCGGGCAGGCCCCCCGATGGCGATAAGGTGAGCCCCGACATTGAGGACGTGTGCTTGCTCGTGGTTACCGGGTACGGCTCGAGTGTCCCCGGTAACCGTGGGTGAGCACGGTGAGCTGAGTGTGGGGAAGGCCACGTGAGTCCAATCGACCCGCAGCCGCGAACCGTCCGTGCTGCTCGCATCGGTCGCCGGGCCGGCCAGCTGCTCGCGCTGGGCCTGGTGCTGCTCGCCGCCGCGGCGTGCTCGTCGGAGGACCTGCCCAGGTTCGGGATGCCGGAGTCGGCCACCGCGCAGGGGCATCGGATCGCGCACCTGTGGAGCAGCGGCTGGATTGCGGCCTTGTTCGTCGGCTCGCTGGTGTGGGGGCTGATCATCGTCTCGATCATCGCCTACCGGCGCCGCTCGGACGCGCTGCCTACCCAGACCCGCTACAACGTGCCGATCGAAGTGCTCTACATCGTCGCGCCATTCATCATCGTGGTGGTCTTCTTCTTCTTCACCGCCCGCGACGAGACCAAGCTGATGGCGCTGCCGGCCAACCCCGACCAGACCATCAACGTGGTGGGCCACCAATGGAGCTGGTCGTTCAACTACGTTGACGGCGATGTGTACGAGGCCGGGAGCCCGGGTCTGCCCCCCACGCTGTACCTGCCGAAGGATCAGACGGTGCTGTTCGAGCTGACCTCGATGGATGTCATCCACTCCTTCTGGGTGCCGAACTTCCTGTTCAAAATGGACGTGATTCCGGGCCGGGAGAACAAGTTCGCGATCACTCCAACCAAGGAGGGCACGTTTGCCGGCAAATGCGCCGAGCTGTGCGGCTTTGACCACTCCCGAATGCTGTTTACGGTGAAAGTGGTGAGCCCGCAGGAGTACGAGAGCCACCTGGCCGAGTTGCGCGCGAGGGGCCAGACCGGGCAGTTGCCGAGGGGCATCCTGCCGGGTAGCCCGATTGAGCAAGGCGCGCCGACCACGGCGGAAGGGGGTGCCCAGTGACCGCCATCAGCCATGCGCCCGTTGGCGCGATCCGCCGGACCAAGCGTCCCGGCAGCATGATCGTGCGCTGGATCACCACCACCGACCACAAGGTGATCGGGAATCTCTACCTCGTCACCTCGTTCGGTTTCTTCCTCATCGGCGGGGTGTTGGCCCTGCTCATGCGGGCCGAGCTGGCTCGGCCGGGCACTCAGATCCTGAGCAACGAGGCGTACAACCAGGCGTTCACGATGCACGGCACGATCATGCTGCTGTTCTTCGCGACGCCGCTGTTCGTCGGATTCGCAAATGCGATCATGCCGCTGCAGATCGGCTCGCCCGACGTGGCATTCCCGCGGCTGAACATGTTCAGCTACTGGCTGTTCCTGTTCGGCGGGCTGATGGCGACCTCCGGCTACCTCACCCCGGACGGCGCGGCCAGCTTCGGCTGGTTCGCCTACGCGCCGCTGAACAACGAGATCTACTCGCCCGGTATCGGCTCCGACCTGTGGATCATGGGGCTGGCGTTCTCCGGGTTCGGCACGATCCTGGGCGCGGTCAACTTCATCACCACGATCATCTGTATGCGCGCGCCCGGCATGACCATGTTCCGGATGCCCGTCTTCTGCTGGAACATCCTGTTGACCTCGGTGCTCGTGCTGATGGCGTTCCCGGTGCTGGCGGCCGCGCTGCTGGCCCTGGAGGCCGACCGCAAGCTCGGTGCACACGTGTTCGACGCGTCCACCGGCGGGGCGATCCTCTGGCAACACCTGTTCTGGTTCTTCGGCCATCCGGAGGTCTACATCATCGCGTTGCCGTTCTTCGGCATCGTGACCGAGGTGCTGCCGGTGTTCTCCCGCAAGCCGATCTTCGGCTACAAGGGTCTGGTCTACGCGACGATCGCGATCGCCGGCCTGTCAGTCACCGTGTGGGCGCACCACATGTTCCCGACGGGCGCCGTGCTGCTGCCGTTCTTCTCGTTCATGACGTTCCTGATCGCGGTGCCTACCGGGGTGAAGTTCTTCAACTGGATCGGCACGATGTGGCGGGGCTCACTGACCTTCCATACGCCCATGATCTGGGCGATCGGCTTCCTGGTCACATTCCTGTTCGGCGGGCTGACCGGGATCATCCTGGCCTCGCCACCATTGGACTTCCAGGTGACCGACACGTACTTCGTGGTTGCGCACTTCCACTACGTGGTGTTCGGCACCGTGGTGTTCGCGATGTTCGCCGGCTTCTATTTCTGGTGGCCGAAGCTGACCGGGAAGATGCTCGACGAACGGCTCGGCAAGATCCACTTTTGGACCTTGTTCATCGGCTTCCACACCACATTCCTCATCCAGCACTGGCTGGGTGTGATCGGCATGCCCCGCCGGTACGCGGACTACCTGGCCAGCGACGGTTTCACCACCTACAACACGATCTCTACGGTGGGTGCGTTCCTGCTCGGCATCTCGACGCTGCCGTTCCTCTACAACGTGTACAAGACCGCCAGACACGCGCCGCGGGTCGAGGCCGACGACCCGTGGGGATACGGCCGGTCGCTGGAATGGGCCACGTCATCGCCGCCGCCGCGGCACAACTTCGTGTCGATACCACCGATCAGATCCGAAAGCCCGGCATTCGATCTACACCACCCCACCGCGGTGACCGAGGAACTGGTACCGAACGGGACCACCGCACCGGCCTATTCGCGGCCGACGGAGGATGAGGTCAAGTGAAGGTCGAGGGTTGGCTCTTCACGGTCATCGCGGTCTTCCTGATCCCGGTCACCGTCGTGTACTGGTATGCCTCGGAGGACCCGACGGGTACGACCGCACTGATCCTCACGTTCGGCC
>DATFRM010000335.1:0-2808 GCA_035263265.1 Actinomycetes bacterium | reverse complement strand
CCGGATCGCGATGTGATCGCGGTCGTGCGGCTCCGGCTGTGGCCGCCGCGCCGGCTCAGGCCGCGGTAGCTGCCTTGGCGGGATGGCCGATCAGGCGCCGGCGACCTGCTCGCGGCGGCGCTGGCGGTAGGCCGCTACGTTGGCGCGGGTTGCGCACCGCTCCGAGCAGTACCGCCGGGACCTGTTGGTCGACGTGTCCAGGTAGACCTGCCGGCACGGCGGCGCCTGGCAGACGCCGAGCCGACTCACCCCCAGCTCGGTGCAGAACATGGCCAGTCCCATCACCGTGCCGGCCGCGTACGCCTCGGCGACGCTCGGGGTGCCCTCGGCGAGGTGCAGGTGCCAGTCCGTGCCGTCGTGCGCGCTGACCTGTGGGGAGATCGGATACTCGCGCAGCAGCACGTTGAGCCCGTCGACCGCCGCGGACTCGTGGCCGGCCGCGGCCAGCTCGAAGATGTGGCGCAGCCGATCCCGGACACCGCGCAGCGGAGCGAGATCGCGCTGGCCGGCCTTGCGCTGCCAGACCTGGTAGCCGGACAGGAACTCCCGGAGCCGGTCGACGCTGGCCAGGGCATCTCGTTCCGGTCGAAGCGGATCACCGGAGTTGACCAGGTCGACGGCCCGGTCGGAGTACGCCGTGAGCTCCACCGCACCTCCCGCCCTCTCCTGCGAACTATCCGCTGAACGCAGCATCTTGTCACTGGCGGTCGGCCTAGGTGTCCGATCGGACGTCAAGCTTCGGTAACGGCTGGAACCGGCCGCGCCGGGGGAGGGCTAGCCCAGGTCCTGGCCGACCCGGCCACCGAACAGCACCTCGGCGCCGACGACCGTATAGCCGGCGCCGATGGCGGCTCTGAGCGAGGCGGCGTTGCCGGGGCTGGCCTGCAGGAACAGCGCATCGTTCGGCGGGATCAGGGTCCGGGCGGTAGCCGCGAGCTGCCGGCCGAGGCGGCGGCCCCGATGCTCCGGCGTTACTTCGTACGACGCCTCCCACCGTCCACCGAGGCCGCGACCGATTACCACCAGACCGGCTTCGTCGAGGGTCTGCCAGACCCGCACATCCCGGCGATAGCGCCGCGCGCGTTCCACCCGGGGCTGCGAGTCCGGCAGCACCTCGCGCACCGCGAGGCGAGCAAGGTCAGTGCTTACCGCCGGCGCGGTGAAGACGACGTCCACCGTGCCGGCCGGGTGTCCGGCCCGCCGGCCGAGCTCGAGCAGGAACGCCGGGCTGGTCGGTGCGGTGAGCGGATCGTGCCGTACGTGCTGCTGGATCCACCGGTCCGGCACGTCGGCGGCGATCACGTGATGTCCGGTGAAAGCGAGCACCGCCGCGTGGGTCGTCGATGGGGCCGGTACGACTCGCACCTGGGCATCTACCGGCGGTATCCGGCCGGCCGCCAGATCGGCCATGAGAGCGCCGATCTGGGCGTCCCCGGTCATGGCGATCAGGATAGGTCGCCGCGGTCTACCGCTGGATCGACGTCTCCAGGCACTCGAACTCGGCCCAGGCCCGGTGCCACCCGGCCATACCACCGGCGTGCAGGGATGGTCCGTGCACGCCGTCATCGCCCCACCGAGTCGCGATGCTGTTGACGATCATCAAGCCGCGCGAGGACTCGGCGAGCTCATCCGGAACAACCGGACGCAGCGGAGGCACTGCGGATCCGGCGTCGTCGACCTCGAGCCGGATTACTCCGGGCTGATGGGTGATGGCAACCGTTATGGTGCCTCCATTGCCGCTAGGGGTGTGATGCAGGGCATTAGTAACGAACTCTGAGCAGGCAAGCTCTACCATCTCGGCCTGCGGGCACTCGTCGCCGCAGGGATGCCGAAGCACACCGCGCACGAAGTGCCTCGCCGCCGGCACGGAAGCCGGAGTGCCGGGAAAGGAACGCCGATGGACCTCCACCAGGGACCTCCAAGCCCGGAGTGGTGGAACGGGTACAGGCCGTACAAGCTCGCGTACGAATCTTGTCCCTCGTACACGCAGTTGTCCACCGATACGCGACAATGTCTCGCCGGAGTTTTGAAATCTCTGAGGAAAGGCCAGACCTAGGTGCCCGGACTGCCCGCATATCAGCGTGTAGCTGACGATCTCCGGCGTCGGATCCTGACCGGCGAGCTGGCCGAGGGCAGCCGTGTTCCGTCGCTGGCGCAGATCACCATGCAGTACACGGTGTCCGATCCGGTGGCCCGGGCCGCGCTTCGAGTACTGGCCGGCGAGGGCTTGATCGAGTCCAGGCCCGGATCTGGTACCTACGTTCGCCCGCGACCGGCCGTCCGCCGGCTCACTGCCGATCGGTACCGTCGCGGCGGATCATCGGTGTCCAGGGAGGTGGCCGCCCTCGGCGCCAAGACGAGCTGGGAGTACCGGTTCGAGCGGGCCCAGGCGTCGGAAGCGATTGCGGCCAGACTCGGCATCCAGCCGGGCGAGCAGGTGATGCGGACTTCGTACGTGTTCCGCGCGGACGGCGCCCCGGCCCAGCTGTCCACGTCATGGGAGCCGATGTGGGCGACCGGGGGCACTCCGGTGCTGTTGCCCGAGCGCGGGCCGTACGCCGGGCGGGGGGTGATGGAGCGGATGGCCGCGATCGGGCTGCCGGTGACCAGGGTGGTCGAGGAGGTTTCGGCCCGGCTGCCGACCGCGCCTGAGGCGGCCGAGCTCGACGTCCCGGTCGGGTTGCCGGTGCTGGTGATCGAGCGAACCCACTGGTCGGAGTCGCGTCCGGTGGAGACCGCGGACATTGTCGTCCCGGGCGATCGGGCCCGGTCGGTGTACGAGATCCCGCTCGACCCGCCGGCGACGCC
>DATFRM010000334.1:0-4490 GCA_035263265.1 Actinomycetes bacterium | reverse complement strand
CTGCGAACAAATCTCGACCTGCTCGCCCAGGACGACGCCAGCGAGGGCCGGCGGCTGGGAGCCGCCGAGCGCCGCGAGCTGCTAGCCGACGTCCGGGCCCAGGTCGAGGAGCTGTCCGGTCTGGTCCAGGACGTGATCGAGCTGGCTAGGGAAGACCAGCCACAGGCGCAGTGGGAGCCGCTGGACTTCGCAGAGGTCTGCGAGCGTGCGGTCGACCGGGTCCGGCGGCGGAGCACCGACCTCACGTTCGACGTGAAGCTTGAACCATGGCCGGCCCGCGGGGACGCGACTGCCCTCGAGCGGGCGGTGACCAATGTGCTGGACAACGCGGCCAAGTGGAGTCCGCCGGGCGGCCTGATCACTGTCCGGCTCAACGATGGTGAGCTGCGGGTGACCGACCAGGGGCCGGGGATCAGCGAGGGGGACCTGCCTTACGTGTTCGACCGGTTCTACCGGGCGTCCGCGGCGCGCCAGCTCCCGGGTTCCGGCCTCGGGCTCGCGATCGTCCGGCAGGTCGCAGAGCGGCACGGCGCCACTGTTTCGGCCAGGCCGGCGGATGAGGGCGGCACGCTCATCGTGCTCCGGCTCCCGGCCGATCCAGACTTACCGCGATCTTCACGAGTTCTTGGACCGTTCTCAGCGTCATCTCAGGATCCCGGGCAAGGCTGAGGTCATGGACCAGCCACAGCAGCCCTCGAACGAATCCACGACCGTCATCGACGACGACACCCAGCGGCCTCCCGCGGCCGACGAGGTCACCGCGGAGCAGCCGGCCTTCCCGGCCGAGGCCGCGCCCACCGAGCCGCCGCCATGGCGCCCCTTCTTCGAGGACCCGGCTGCCGAGGCCCCGCGTCCTAACCGCAAGGTGCCCGCCGCCCTGGTAGCGGCCATCCTCGCCGCCGGCCTGATCGGCGGCGGCGTTGGCGCGGTTGTCGCCAACCAGCTCGACGACAACACCACTACGGTCAGCTCGACCTCCGCCGGCCCGGTCCGCACCGTCCCACGCGGCGACGGCGATCTGGGCTCGGTCAGCGAGGTCGCGTCGGCGGTCCTGCCCAGCGTGGTATCGATCGAGGTCAGCGGCAACGGCCAGGCCGGCGAGGGATCCGGTGTCGTCATCAGCGCGGACGGCAAGATCCTCACTAACAACCACGTCGTAGCGGCCGCTGCCAATGGCGGTCAGCTTCAGGTCACCTTCAACGACGGCAGCAAGGCCTCGGCGCAGATTCTCGGCCGCGACCCCCAGTCCGACATCGCCGTAATCAAGGTCGACCGCACCGGCCTGACCCCGGCGAAGTTCGGCGATCCGGCCGACCTGGTCGTTGGGGAGCAGGTCGTCGCGATCGGCTCTCCGCTCGGGCTGCAGGGCACCGTCACTACCGGCATTGTGAGCGCGCTGAACCGGCCGGTCAGCATCGGCACCGAGAACGGCTTCGGCCAGCAGGACGGCAACACGGTCATCGACGCGATCCAGACCGACGCCGCCATCAACCCCGGCAACTCCGGCGGCGCGCTGGTCAACATGAACGGCGAGGTCATCGGCATCAACACCGCGATCGCATCGCTGCAGACCGGCGGCGGGCAGGCCGGCTCCATCGGCGTGGGCTTCGCGATCCCGATCAACCAAGCCCGCCAGACGGCTGACCAGCTTGCCAGCGGCCAGCAGGTCGACCACGCGTTCCTCGGGGTCAACGTCGCCGGGGCCACCCCGGCGGGCGAGCCGGTCAGCGGCGCGTACATCACCGACATTCAGGCAAACAGTCCCGCCGCGACCGCGGGTCTGCAGGCCGGCGACGTGGTCACCCGGTTCGGCGACCGGTCGATCGACGGGCCGGATGCACTGGTCGCGGCGGTCAGGTCCCAGGATCCCGGAACCAAGGTCACCGTCACGTACCAGCGCGACGGCCAGACCAAGACCGTCGAGGTAACCCTGGGCACCCGGTCGGAAGGCTAAAGCCGAGCAGCCGACCTGCCGGGACAAGCTGAGGAGCTCCGTTTGGCTGCGGAGCTCCTCAGCTTGTCCGGACCGGTTCTGCCCGGGGGTAGCAGCCGATCCCGCTCAGGGACCAGCGCCCTCCGGGGTGCCGATCATTACCGGCGTTCTGCGCAGTTGATCACCTGATATGGGTCTTTTGTCTAGACAGAATGCCGGTAATGATCGGAAAGCTGGGTCAGGGATCGGAGCCGGCCCGACCGCTGACTCGATCCAGGAACCGGGTCACGTCGGCCCGATCCGCGGCTAGCGCGTCGGGATCCGGTGCATCCGGGGGATCGACGAACAGCGTCACGGCTGGCGTACCGGCCGGCAGCCGCCAGGTGCCGACCACCCAACCGGCGCAGACCACGGTCGGGTGGATGATCCCGCCGCCCGGGTGGACCGACCGAGCGTCCTCGGCGCGCAACACGAGGTCACGGCTTCGCCAGCTGAGCAGGTACTCGTCGAACGCCGGCAGCAGCCGGACCGTCCGCGCGGCCGTTGCGACCGCCTCGGCGGGCTCCGGTCCGCGGAGCCGGTACAGGGTCCGCCCGCCGGCTGTGGTCGCTACCAGTTCGGAGGCGATCGCGGTCCATCCCACGGTTGCGTCCCGTAGCGGCAGCCCGGACCAGGCGGCGAGGTCCGGCGGCTCGGCCGGACCACGGGCGCGCAGGTACCGCCGGGCCAGCTCGGCCAGCGCCGCGCCGGAGTCCAGCCCGACCGCGATCTCCGGGCCCAGCCAGTCGGCGGCGTGCACGTAGGTGGGCTTACCGGCCCGGTCCGGGCCGAGCACCACCCGGCCATGAGACGCGCCGAGTGCGGCCAGGTGGACGATGCCTTGCCCGCGCGTCGGTACGCCGGTGGCGGCCAGCCGGTCGCCAAGCTCGGACTTGGTCAGCGGACCCTGGTCCGACAGCGCCTGGCTCACCGCTTCGACCAGCTCAGGCACACTTCCGGAGACGCCCTCCTGGGCCAGCCGGCGCAGCGAGTTGGTCACCCGGCGCGGTCCGAACAACGCGGTCAGCCAGCCCACGTCCGCAGCCGCAACCAGGTGCAGCGTGCCGCGCGGTCCCCAGGTCCGCACGATCGACCGATCGGCGAGTGCGGAATCGACGTCCGCCGCGGTCAGACCGCGAGCCCTGGCCCGTAACGCCAGCCGGGCCGCGGCCGCGTCCTGGGCCTGGACCGCGAGCAGTCGGCGCACCAGGTCGGCGACCCGCGGCGCGCGATCTGGCCGGTGCAGCAACTGTTCTGCCGCCCGCGCTAGGCGCAGGCTCTCGTCGGTCACGTCAGGTAGAGATCACGCAGCATCGCGCGGACGAAGTGCCCGATGTCGGCGGCGGCCATCTCGGCCGGGGTGAACCAGCCGACATCGATCGTCTCGTCGCCATCCGGCGTCGGCACGCCGCTGCGGACGGTGGCGTCATAGACGATTGATACATAGGCGGCGAGGTCCCCGTTCGAATAGGTGATCCGGTAGTCCGGACCACCCAGCACCCCGAGGATCGGGCCGAGCTCGACCACGACGCCGGCCTCCTCCTTTGCCTCCCGGACCGCCGCGTCGCGCGGATCCTCGTCCACCTCGATCGCGCCGCCGATCGTGCCCCAGCGGCCGGTGTCGGCCAGCCGAACGAGCAGCACCCGGCCCTGCTCGTCCCTGGGCAGCACGCACACCGACGGCACGAGCAGCAGCTCATGCCCGATCTTCTCGCGCAACCGCCTGATGTGATCGGATGCCGGCATGGCAGCACCCTACGGTGAGCCGATATGACAAGCACGCGGGAGTGGTTGGTCAGCGAGGCATATCCGGACCGCCGGAACCTGGCCGCGCGCCGATCGATCTACGCCTACCGAACGCCGCAATGCGATCTGCCGGCGGTCGCGGTCGAGCAGCTGGGCGGAGTCCACGGGCTGGTGGTCGATGTCGGGTGTGGCGACGGGGCATACGTACGGGCGCTGCGCTCGGCTCGGCCCGACCTGACCGTGCTCGGGCTCGATCTGTCGCCGGGCATGCTTGCTGCTACCGGGCCGCCGGTAGTACTGGCGGACGCAGCCAGGCTGCCGCTGGCGACTGGCTCGGCCGATGCGCTGCTGGCCATGCACATGCTCTACCACCTGCCGGAACCGGTGATCGCGATAGCAGAGCTGGCGCGGGTCCGGGCCGCAGCTGGGCTGGTTCTGATCGCGACGAACGCGGCCACCGACAATGCGGAGCTGTTCGAGCTGCGATCCGCGGCGATCCGTGACGTCATCGGGATCGCACCGACCTGGCCACCGGACGGCCAGGCCCTGTTCACGCTCGAGGACGGCGAGGTGATGGCGCGGGCACACTTCGCCCAGGTGCGTCGTCTGGATTTCACCGGCTGGGTCACGCTGACCAACCCAGAGCCGCTGGTCCGGTTCGTCGAGTCGACCATTTCGTACTTCCAGGGAGTTCCGGCCGGCCCGGTGCTCAGCCGGGTCCGGCAGCGAACGGCTGCGGCGATCGAGGCGGCGGGCGTATTCCGCTTCCGCA
>DATFRM010000333.1:0-2749 GCA_035263265.1 Actinomycetes bacterium | reverse complement strand
GTGTCGTTGAGGCTCACCGTGTGGTTCTGCTCGACGTAGGCGACGGCCGGATCGGCGGCCAGCCGCTGCGCCCCGGCCTGGCTGACCCGCGCCTCGAATCCCTTGAGTGCGTGGCTGTACACCCGCGCGACCTTGGCGCCGTATTTCGCCGCCAGCACGGATGCGTTCGCCGCCGACGCACCCTTGAGCACGACGATGTAACTGCCGGACACCGCGGTCGCCCCGCCGGCGTGTCGGATTTGCCCGACCTGCTGTGCCTGTGCGGTCACCGCCGGCACCACCGCCACGCACGCGGCTGCCATCCCTAATGCGGCGACCCGCCAAACCGACCTCTGTAACTGCATGCTGCTGCTCCTCTCCGAGCATGGTGGAGGTAATGCGGTCTTCTCGGAGAGTAGTCAGACGAACACAAACCGTGAAGACGCTGACGACTATTCGCCGGTTATGCACGGAGATATGCCGATCAGCGTCCCGCGTGATTCGTTAGTCGCGGTCGACGCGGCGGTACCGCCGGCTCGGCGGCGAGTGCCCGGTTCAGCGCCCGCGCAATGGTCTCCCGCTCGCGGGCCGTGAGGTAGCGGGTGAAGTGCCGCTCGATTCCCTCGAGGTACACCGGCGCGGCAGATCGGAACCGGGCCAGGCCCGTGTCGGTCAGGGCGGCCAGCGCCGAACGACCGTCTTCAGGGTTGATCTCGCGCTGAACCAGCCCGGCGGTCACCAGCTCGTCGACGACCCGGCTCACCCGGGACCGGCTGAGAACTACGCGCTCGCCCAGATCGCTCATCCGCAGCCGACGGTTCGGCGCCGCGTACAGCTCGAGGAGAACGTCGTACCAAGCCAGCGGCACGCCAACCGCGGCGCGCAACTCGCGATCAAGGCGTGGCACGAGTGCGGCATGGGCCCGAAGTAGGGCGGCCCACGCTGCGGTGGTATCTGCCTGCGGCCCGGCATCCGACACGGATCTAGGGTAACGGGAATTATGTGCGTCCGCACGCTGTTGCGGCGGCCATCGGAAGGTTACGTGCGTACGCACGTAACCTCTAGAGCAAGGAGTCAATCGATGGATCTCGCACTACTCCTGCTGCGACTCGTGGTCGGTGGCTTGGTCGCCGCGCACGGTCTGGGCAAGCTGGGCGGCTGGTTCAAGGCCGGCTACGGCCTCAAGGGAACGGCCGGCTACCTCGAAGGGTTCGGTTTCCGGCCCGGCATGTTCTGGGCGATCGTCGTCGGAGTTACCGAGACTGTGGCCGGCCTGACGCTCGCCGCGGGTCTGGTCACCCCCCTGGCCGGGGCGGCCGTCGCCGGCACCATGTTCGTCGCCGCTCGCACGGATCACGGGGGCAAGGGGCCATGGATCTTCAACGGTGGCTGGGAGCACGTGCTGACGAACGCGACCGCCGCATTGGCCGTCGTCGGTATCGGACCCGGACGCTATTCAGTCGATCACGCACTCGGCTGGGACCTCGCCGGCGCCGGATACCTCTGGGCGGCGCTCGGGCTGGCGCTGATCACCGCAGCGGCGACCCTCGCCTTGCGCGGCACGCTGGTGCGGGCTCGGTCACTGGCCCGGTCCGCCGGGGCTCCGGCCGCAAAGGTGTGATCAAGAGCTACCAACGACTGGCCGATCATGGTGTCGTGGCCCGTGTTCTAGGTCACGACGAGGTCCTCAGGGGATTCGATCATGGTCGGGATGGCCGGATTTGAACCGACGACCTTCCGCTCCCAAAGCGGACGCGCTACCAACCTGCGCCACATCCCGATGCGCCCAGCGTCGCGGTCACGCACGACCTACCAGGCTCCCCGAAGTCTACGGGAGCAACGCCTGGGAGATCCCTCGATTGATCGCATACGCTGGCCAACCGCGAGCGGGCTTCGGGAGCCGTGTGGCACCATGGTCCGCACACGCGGGTGTAGCTCAATGGTAGAGCTCCAGCCTTCCAAGCTGGTGGTGCGAGTTCGATTCTCGTCACCCGCTCCACACCAAAACGCCAGGTCAGGGACCCATCGTCTCGCCTCGCGTTAGTCGTTGAACGGCCCTGTCCGGCTGTCGTGCCATTCGCGTGCCATTAGTTCGCCGCGACATGGTCGTGCTACACATCGTCCGAACCTGCTTCCTGATCGTCGTGATTGGGCGCGTCACGGTGCCTGTTCACTCGCTCGGAGAGCGCATCGGCAATGGCTTGGTTCGCTTCGTCGGTGTCGTGCTGGTACATCATCGCGGCCTTTGGACTGTCGTGTCCCATCCGCGCCATCAGGTCCGCAAGGCTGGCTCCCGTCTGAGCCGCGAGTGTGTTTCCCGGTGTGGCGCAGATCGTGAAAGTGCAGCCCACTTACGCCGAGCGACTGCACCGCCTCCCGCCGGCGGACCGCTTTCTGGAAGTTGCCGCGTCGGAGCGGTCGACCCTTCGCGCCGGTGAACACCAGATCGTGGACATCGGGTCCGGTGTACGTGTCGAGGTGCTGTCGAATGTCGACTGCGATCGCGGCCGGATACCGGATGGTGCGCCGGCCAGCGCGAGATTTGGGCGGTCCAAGCATGAGCGGCCCGGTCGATAGTTCGACGTAGGCAGCGCGCACACGCACGATGCAACGCTCGGTGTCAATGTCGGTGCGGCGCAGCGCGATCGCCTCGCCCCACCGGAGGCTGGCGAAGGTGGAAAGCAAGACGAGCGCCCGGAACCTCCGGTCACGCATCAGGTCGGCAAGGAGGAGGATCTGGTCGATGGTGAGGACCGGTCGCTCGGCGGGT
>DATFRM010000332.1:0-9495 GCA_035263265.1 Actinomycetes bacterium | reverse complement strand
GCCGATCAGGTCGAGAGTTTCCTGATCGCGATCAAGGAGATCGCAGGTTCGCGGAAGCCGGTGCAGGCAGTCCCGCTGCTTCTCCTCGAGGTGAGCCAGGTCCTGCTCGCGGGCGGCCGGCTCGGGGCCATCCGCGATGTTGTTCCGGAGGAGCGATTTGAGCCCGACCCTGGTTACGACCCAGACGTCGAGGGCCTCCGGGTCGTGCTGGCGAAGCTGCTCGATCCGATCGATGAGTACCGCGAGGTATTCGACCCGTACGCACACGATGTGACCGTCGAGGTCAGCTCCCTGTCCGACGACCTGGTCTCGGTCGTCGTCGACCTCGCGCACGGGCTGAAGCACTACCGCGCCGACCGGCCGATCGAGGCCCTGTGGTGGTGGCAGTTCTCCTACTTCTCCAGCTGGGGTGGCGCGGCCAGCGGCGTGCTGCGCGCGCTGCAGTCGGTGATCGCGCACGACCGGATGGACCGGGAGTTCGGCAAGGAGATCGACGAGGAAGATCGGCTGCTCGCCGAGGTAGTAGCCGAAGCCGCCGATCTGTAGTCGGGGCCGCACGCTCCTACCTACTCGCCGGCTCCGCCCTTCCTGATCATTAGTGCCGTTCCGAGCAAGTGATCACCCATTTTGCGCTGATTTGTCGCGCACGAACGGCACTAGTGATCGGTAGTGGCGCGCGCTAAGCGCGCTCTGTGGATGCGATCGGCCAGTGATCGCGACGGCTGGACGGCCGCGTTAAGCGCGCTCGGCGGACGCGGCCGGCTTGCGGTCGCGACGGCTTGACGACGCCGGTCAACCCCACGCGGATCGGTAGACTCCGGGTGTTTTCCGAGCCCCGGAGGATCGCAGGTGGCCCTGGTCGTACAGAAGTACGGCGGCTCGTCGGTCGCCGACGCGGACGGCATCAAGCGTGTCGCCAAGCGGATCGTGGACACCAGGAAGGCCGGCCATGAGGTCGTCGTGGTGGTGTCCGCGATGGGCGACAGCACCGACGAGCTGATCGACCTGGCCCAGCAGGTATCGCCGGCCCCGAACGGTCGGGAGCTCGACATGCTGCTGACCGCCGGCGAGCGGATCTCGATGGCGCTGCTGGCGATGGCCGTTGCGAACTTCGGTCAGGAGGCGCGCTCGTTCACCGGTAGTCAGGCCGGCGTGATCACCGATTCCAAACACGGCAAAGCCCGGATCATCGACGTAACCCCCGGCCGGATCACCCAGGCGCTGGCCGACGGGGCGATCGCGATCGTGGCCGGATTCCAGGGCGTATCCCAGGACACCAAGGACGTGACCACCCTGGGTCGCGGCGGTTCGGACATCACCCCGGTCGCGCTGGCGGCCGCGCTCGGTGCCGAGGTGTGCGAGATCTACACGGACGTCGACGGCATCTTCACGGCTGATCCGCGGCTGGTCCCGACCGCGCGGCCGATCCGCCGGATCAGTTACGAGGAGATGCTGGAGATGGCCGCGTGCGGAGCAAAGGTGTTGAACCTCCGAAGCGCGGAATACGCCCGGCGATACGGGATCTCGATCCACGTGCGGTCCTCTTATAGCAACAAGGAAGGCACCTGGGTCGTTAAGAACATTGAAGGAGAGCAGATGGAGCAGGCGATCGTCGCTGGGGTCGCCCACGATCGCAGCGAGGCGAAGGTCACGGTGGTTGGCGTCCCGGACAAACCGGGTGAAGCCGCCAAGATCTTCCGCGCGGTCGCCGACGCCGAGCTCAACATCGACATGATCGTCCAGAACGTGTCGATCGCCGCGACCGGCCGCACCGACATCTCGTTCACGCTGCCAACCTCCGACGGGCCCACCGCGGTAACCGCCATCCGAGCCGTCCAGGGCGAGGTCGGGTTCGATTCGATCGAGTACGACGACCAGATCGGCAAGGTTTCGGTGGTCGGTGCCGGGATGCGCACCCATCCCGGAGTGACCGCCAAGTTCTTCACCGCGCTCGCCAACGCCAGGATCAACATCGAGATGATCTCGACGTCGGAGATCCGGATCTCCATCATCTGCCGGGAGCAGGACGTGCCGGTCGCGGTCGCCGCCGCACACAAGGCGTTCGACCTGGACTCCACCGACGAGCTGGCAACGGTGTATGGAGGTACCGGACGGTGAATGATCCAGCGCACCGACCCGGGCGACCGACGCTCGCGGTGGTCGGCGCTACTGGCGCCGTGGGTACGGTCATGCTCGACCTGCTGTCCACCCGGGCGAACGTGTGGGGGGAGATCCGGCTGGTCGCCTCTCCTCGCTCCGCCGGGCGCCGCCTGTCAGTGCGCGGCACCGAGATCGAGGTCCAAGCGCTGGCCGAGGACGTGTTCGACGGCGTCGACGTGGCCATGTTCGATGTGCCGGACGAAGTCGCCGCGCAGTGGGCGCCGATCGCGGTCGCCCGCGGTGCGGTTGCGGTGGACAATTCGGCCGCATTCCGCATGGATCCTGACGTTCCGCTGGTGGTACCCGAGGTCAACCAAGCAGACGCGGCGAACCGGCCCCGCGGAATCATCGCGAACCCGAACTGCACGACGCTCTCGATGATCGTCGTACTGGGTGCGCTGCATCACGCCTACCAGCTCACGGCTGTGATCGCCGCCTCATACCAGGCGGCGTCCGGCGCCGGCCAGGCCGGCATCGATACGTTACGCGATCAGCTGACCAAGGTCGCGGCGTCACCCACGCTCGGCACCTCGCCCGGGGACATCCGCGGTGCGATCGGAGATCTAGGTCCGTTCGCTGCCCCGCTCGCGCTCAATGTGATTCCGTGGGCGGGCTCGCTGAAGGACGACGGCTGGTCGTCGGAAGAGCTGAAGGTCCGCAACGAGACCCGCAAGATCCTCAATCTGCCGGACCTGAAGGTCGCCGCCACCTGCGTCCGGGTACCAGTGATCACGACACACTCGGTCGCGATCCACGCGACGTTCGCTCGGCCGGTCGACGTGCACGGTGCCCGTGAGGTGCTGAGCCACGCACCCGGCGTGGTGGTCTGCGATGATCCAGCCGCGGGTGAGTTCCCCACTCCCGCCGACGTGGTGGGCACCGACCCGACCTGGGTCGGCCGGATCCGGCGCACGCTCGACGACGACCACTCGCTCGAGCTGTTCGTCTGCGGTGACAACCTGCGCAAGGGCGCGGCGCTCAACACCGCACAGATCGCCGAGCTGGTTGCTGCTGAGCTCACCCGATAGCGACGTTACGCGAGCCCGCCGGCCAACACTGCGCCCTTACCGTTACCTGCCTTACCCAGAGCTAGGCCTGGCGACCCGCTGGCGGCTAGGCTGCACCGGCGACCTCGTCCAGCCGGAGCTCTACGCAGCAACGACCCGGTGCCGGGCTCAGCTCGGCATGGACACTCGCTTCCGGAACCGCGGCGACCGTCTCGGCCAGCGCTGTGAGGTTCATCTCGCAGACCAGGTCGGTGTAGTCCTGTGCAAGTAGCCGGAACGGGCAGTTGCCCAGCGTTATCCGCTCCGAGTCGGCCTGCGGACCGTAGCCCTGCTCGCCGAGTACCTCCAGCAGCGCGCCGCGCAGCTGCGTTGCGGACGCTCCAGCTCCGGCCCGGTCCCGTACCCGCGAGGCCAGCGAGCGGCCGAGATCCCGCGCCGATGTGGCGACCGCCTCGTCGATAGGCACGTCCTGGCTGCTGGCCGACCAAACCGCGTCGGCAAGCACCCGCCCTGCCACGTCGTAACGGCGCTCGGGCAGGCTGACCTGCAGTTCCCGGCTCGACCGCCGGTATAGCTTCGCCGGGCGCCCGGCTCCTGGCCCGCGCCGACCGGTCAACCGGCGGAACTCGGTCTCGAGCAGCCCGGCGTCGACCAGCTTGTCCAGGTGAAATGCGGCAACCGAACGCGCGATCCCAAGCGCAGCGGCCGCTTGGTCCCGGCTGACCGGCTCACCGGCCTCGACGACCCATTGGTACAGGCGCGCTCGCGTCGGCTCATCCAGTGCCGCGATGCCCGCGACCTGCTCGGCAAAGGCAAACTCGGCTGACCCCTCGGTGGTCACTCGCGCTCCTCCTCCCCTCGCGGCCAGTCTAAATGCAACTGAGCTTGACGAAACCCCTACGCAGCTTCTAGAAATAAGATACATCAGTTTTAGAGCTGTGGAGGTGGAGCCCTGATGGCTCAGCACGCAGTCAGCCCGGTCGGCACCGATACCGCCAGCCCGAGCTATCGCGCGTTCGTCATGCTGCGCACGCTGTTCACGGTCGCGCCGATCCTGTTCGGTCTGGACAAGTTCTTCAATCTCATGGTGGATTGGCCGACCTACCTAGCGCCGTTCTTCACCGACGCTTTGCCGTGGAGCGCCCAGACGATCATGTACATCGTGGGCGTGATCGAGATCGTGGCGGGGCTCGTGGTGGCGGTTGCACCCCGATTTGGTGGGTATCTCGTTGCACTCTGGCTCGCCGGGATTATCGTCAACCTGGTCGGCCAGGGTGAGTACTGGGACATCGCGCTGCGCGACTTCGGCCTTCTGGTCAGCGCGCTTGCGCTCGCCCAGCTGGCAACCGCATACGCGCCCGGAATCGGCAGGAGATGAGCTAATGGCCGCGGCGGAGACCTTCGTAATCGTCGGAGCGGGTTTGGCCGGTGGCCGCGCAGTCGAGACCTTGCGCAAGGAAGGATTCGACGGCCGGATCGTGCTGATCGGCTCAGAGCAGCATCGCCCGTACAACCGGCCGCCCCTGAGCAAGGACTACCTGCGTGGCGAGGCCAAACTCGAAGAGGTCTACGAGTACGACGAGGACTTCGCCGCGGCCAACGCCATCGAGCAGCGGTTCGGGTCCACGGTCGAGTCGATCGAGGTTGCCGACTCCCAGCTCACGCTGGACACCGGGGAACGGATCGGTTTCGACCGGCTACTGCTGTGCACCGGGTCCGAGCCACGGCGACTACCGGGTGCCGATGACTCGCTGACCGGTGTGCGGTATCTGCGCACGATCGAGGACAGCGACCGATTGCGGACCCTGATCGAGCAGGCCGACCGGGTGGTCGTGGTCGGGGCCGGGTGGATCGGCTGCGAGGTGGCGGCTTCGGCTCGCCAGCTCGGCCGGGAGGTGTCGCTGGTAGCGCCGATATCGGTACCGCTGGAGGAAGTGCTCGGCCCGGAGGTCGGCGCGATCTACCGCGACATCCACGCCGACCACGGGGTCGACTTGCACCTCGATACCGCGGTCGACGGGTTCGTCGGCTCGGATGGGGAGGTGACCGGGGTCCACACCAGTAACGGCGAAGTGATCGCCGGCGACCTGGTTGTGGTCGGCATCGGGGTGCGGCCGCGGGTCCAGCTGGCCGAGCGGGCGGGACTCACTATCGACAACGGCGTGGTGACCGACGAGCACCTGGCCACGAGCGCCCCCGGGATCTACGCGGCCGGGGACATCGCGTCGACCTGGTATCCGTTCTACGGTGCGCACATCCGGGTCGAGCACTGGCAGACCGCGCGAACCCAGGGCGTGTCCGCGGCGAAGAACATGATGGGTATTCCAGCGCCGTACGACCGGATCCCGTACTTCTACTCCGACCAGTACGACACAGCCATGGAGTACTCCGGCTACGTGACGAAATGGGACCGGGTGGTGTTCCGCGGCGACGTCGGCGACCGGAAGTTCGTGGCGTTCTGGCTGGATCAGGGCCGGGTCGTGGCCGGGCTCGCAATGAATATCTGGAAGTCCACCAAGCCGGTAGAGGCGTTGATCCGCAGCAGGCAGGCGGTGGATGTGGATCGACTGACCGACGAATCGGTGCCGCTGACCGACTTGGTGCCCGCCCAGAACTAGCGACCGGACCGGGCTCCGCGGAGCTTGATCCTTTCGGTCACGTCGCCACGCTGGGCTCCGTCATGGCTAGTGAAAGCGTGACCACGAGCGGGAGGTGCATCTCGATGACCACAGGCATCAAGACCGTGATCTACCCCGTCAGCGACCTGGCTCGAGCAACCGCGCTGTACACGACCTTGCTCGGGGTGGAGCCCTACGCGCAGGCGCCGTACTACGTCGGGTTCCGGGTCGGGGACCAGGAGATCGGTCTGGACCCGAACGGCCTCAAGCGGGGGACCGGCCCGCTGGCTTACATCCACGTCGACGACGTCAAGGCGAGCCTGCAGCAGTTGCTCGACGCCGGCGCCGAGCTGCTGCAAGACGTCACCGATGTCGGTGGCGGCAAGCTGATCACGATCGTGAAGGACGCCGACGCCAACATGATCGCACTGCTCCAGGAGGCTTGATCTTTCGTCAGAACGGCGAGGCTTCCGTAGACCCGGCTCAGGCGCTACTAGGAGGGCCGCGCCTGAGCCGGAGCATGGCCAGCCCGTCCGGGGACCCAACGCTAGGGCCGGGACCACAATTGAGGCGTAGTTCCACGCGTTGGGAGAACCGCTGTGGCAGATCGCCAGATCCCCCGCCTGTCCGAGCTCCGCCCGCTGCTCCGGCTCGAGCCGTTCGAGTTCAATCCGACGAACCGGCGGCTGGCCAAGGCGCTGACCATCGCCGACCTGCGCGCGATCGCGCGACGGCGGACTCCTCGGGCCGTGTTCGACTACACCGACGGCGCGGCTGAGCAGGAGATCAGCCTGCGGCGCGCCCGGGAGCTCTTCGACTCGCTCGAGTTCCGCCCATCGGTGCTACGGGACGTGTCCAACCTCGACCCCGGTGTCGACATCCTCGGCGCACGCTCGAAACTGCCGTTCGCGTTCGCCCCAACCGGGTTCACCCGGATGATGCAGCACGAGGGCGAGCCGGCGGTCGCCCGGGTCGCCGAGCGGTTTGGCATTCCGTACGCGCTATCGACGTTGGGAACGAGTTCGATCGAGGAGGTCGCCGAAGCCGCGCCGAGCGCGCGTAAGTGGTTCCAGCTCTACGTGTGGCGGGACCGGGGAGCGGCCGAGGACCTGATGCAGCGCGCCAAGGCCGCGGGTTTCGAGGCGCTGATCCTCACCGTGGACGTGCCGGTGGCCGGCGCCCGGCATCGGGACACCCGAAATGGCCTGTCGATACCGCCGGCGCTGACCATGCGAACGATCATCGACGGCGCCCGGCATCCGGCCTGGTGGATGAATCTGTTGACCACAAAGCCGCTGACCTTCGCCTCGATGACCTCGTCGGACGGCCCGGTTGCCGAGCTCATCGACCGGCTGTTCGACCCGAGCATGACCTTTGACGACTTGGAGTGGTTGCGCGGCTTCTGGGACGGGCCGCTGGTGGTCAAGGGCGTCCAGACGGTGGCGGACGCGCAGCGGATGGCGGACGCGGGTGCCGACGCCGTAGTCCTGTCCAACCACGGCGGCCGGCAGTTGGACCGGGCGCCCATCCCGTTGCGGCTGCTGCCCGACGTCGTGGCCAAGGTCGGCGACAAGACGGAGGTCTGGCTGGACACCGGGGTCATGCGCGGTGCGGATGTGGTAGCCGCGATCGCGCTCGGTGCGCGCCTGGTGCTGGTCGGCCGGGCCTACCTGTACGGGCTGATGGCCGGCGGCGAGCGGGGCGTGCAGCGGGCGGCGGAGATCCTCGATGCCGAGGTACGCCGAACCATGGCGCTGCTCGGGGCGCCGACCGTGGCCGACCTCGGGGCGCAGCACGTCCGGCTGCCGTAATCTGCGCGGCGTTCGGCCGGCGCGCGCCGCTGCCTTGGCCCGCCGCTGGTCGCTGCTTCGGCCGCCGCTAGCTACGGCGGCTCGCCGTCGCCCGGGGGGCAGGTGAGCGCGTGCAGGACGTGGTCCAGGTACGCGCTCTGCGCCGGGTGCCGCTTGGGCAGCAGTTGCGGCGTCGAGCGGCTGAGCTGGACATGTCCGAGGTAGGCGCTGTACGCGAGCAGCGCGCGCCGCCGGGCCTCGGTCCTGGTGAATCCGAGCCGGCTGAACAGGCGCGCGGTGTAGGCCAGTCGCGCCTGTGTGACCCGCTCCAGCACCGGGGCGACCGCCGGATGATCAGCGCTGGCTAGCAGGGCGAGTCCGACCCGGTCCTGCTCGTCCAACAGCGTCACGAGTTTGAACAGCAGCCGTAGCTGGGCGGTCGGCCCCTCTGCCAGTGCGCTTACCTCGGCCTGGACCGCGGTTGTGTAGGTGTGCTCCCAGCGCTGGAGGGCGGCCCCGAGTAGCGCGTCCCGGTTGGCGAAGTGCCAGTAGAAGCTGCCCTTCGTGGCGCCGAGTCGCTCGGCCAGCGGCTCGACCGCGACCGCGGCCAGACCACCTTCGGCCATCGCGGTCAGCGCTTCCGACACCCAGTCGTCGCGACTGAGTCGACGGGTTGACCTCTTCGATGCCACGGCCGTACGCTACCGTACGGAAGCATCCATACGCATCCGTACGGTGGTGAGAGTCGTGAGCGCGAAGTATGACGTGATCGTGGTCGGCGGGAGGGTAGCCGGTGCGTCCACCGCCATGTTGCTGGCCCGCCGAGGTGTCCGGGTGCTCGTCGTTGACCGAGCGGGCTTTCCCAGCGACACAATGTCCACCCATCAGGTGCAGCTGCCAGGTATCGCCCGGCTCGCCGGCTGGGGCCTGTTGCCGCAGGTCATCGCGTCCGGCGCGCCCGCGACGCGGCGCGTCAGGTTCACCCAGGGGTCGGTCGTCCTGGCCGGGCGGTACCCCGCCTTCGACGGGGTGGACGCGATGTACAGCCCGCGGCGCACTGTGCTCGACGCGATTCTGCTGGATGCCGCGGCCCGGGCCGGCGCGGAGGTACGCGAGCGCTTCATCGTCGACGAGATCCTGCATGACGGAGATCGGGTCGTCGGTATCCGCGGAACTACCAAGATCGGCTCCGACTCTAGCTCCGGCTCCGGCGGGGTCGGCGGAAGTGCCGGGGGTGGTGGTACCGGTGGTGGGTCCGGTGGTGGGTCCGGGCCGGCAACGGCGGACGTCGTGGTCGGCGCCGACGGTAAGCACTCGCTGGTCGCCCGGGCGGCGGAGGCTCCGGTGTACCGGTTCGACCCGCCGCGGACGATGTGCAGCTACGGCTACTTCGCGGATGTCGATCTCGACGCCGGCGAGATGCGCGTGCTGGACCGTCAGGTTGTGACCGCGTGGCCTACGAACGATGGGCTGGTGATGGCGGCGGTGCTGCTGCCGGTCGCCGGGCTTGCCGCGTTCCGCGCCGATGTCGAGCGAAACGCCATCGCGGCGTTCAGATCGGCGGGCGACCTTGGTGACCGGATCCTTGCCGGTCGGCGAGTGGAGCGGTATCGCAGCACACCCGACCTGCCCAACGCCATGCGGCAACCGTTCGGCCCGGGCTGGGCACTGGTCGGCGACGCCGGTCTGGTGCTCGACCCGATCTCCGCGCAGGGCATCGCCCATGCGCTCCGGGACGCCGAGCTGCTCGCCGATGCGATTGTGGACGGCCTGGGCGGTCGGCGACGGCTGGACGAGGCGCTGACCGGCTACTGGCGACATCGGGATCGGCTGTCCGGACCGATGTACGACTTCACCCTCAGGCTGGCGAGCTACACCCCGCCCAACCGGCGGGAGCAGGCGCTGCTTGCCTCGCTCGAG
>DATFRM010000331.1:0-2955 GCA_035263265.1 Actinomycetes bacterium | reverse complement strand
GCCTTGCTCCGCCGCACCTCCCCGACCAGCGACGCCTGCTGGCCGGACTGCACGATCTGGGAGGCGAAGTCGTTCGGGTTCATCCCGTACCGCATCGCGCTGCTGACAATGTGCTCACTGAGCTCGGACTCGGATACGCCGATGTTCTCCTGCTCGGCGATCGCATCGAGGATGAACTCGCCCTTGATGGAGCGGCGCGCATCGGTGCTCAGCTCCGCGTCGATGTCGTCCTCGGTCTTCTGCTCCATCGACAGGTACGCATCCCTGGTGATGCCGGCTGCCTCCAGCTGGTGTTCGAGATTGTGCCGGCGCCAGTCGGTTGCGCTGTCGACGGTCTGCTCGGGCAGCGGCAGGTCGACCCGATCCAGTAGGGCATCCAGGGTGCGGTCCCTGGCCTGCATGAGCTGGGCCATCCGGCGGTACGACCCGAGGCGCTCGGCCAGTGCGTCCCGCAGCTCTTCGATGGTGTCGAACTCGCTCGCGGTCTGCGCGAACTCGTCGTCCAGCTCGGGCAGCTCGCGCTCTTTGATGGAGTTCACGGTCACCGAGACGTCGACCTCATCACCGCTATGCGAGCCGCCCCGCAGCGTGCTGCGGAAAGTGGCGGTCTCGCCTGCGGACAGCCCGGTTAGCGCGGCGTCCAGACCATCGAGCAGGTTGCCGACGCCGACCTCGTACGACAGGCCCTTGGCCTGCGCGTCCTCGATCTCCTCGCCGTCCAGGCTGGCGGCAAGATCGATCGAGACAAAGTCGCCCGTGGCGGCCGGCCGGTCGACGCCGGTCAGCACACCGAACCTGGCCCGAAGCCGCTCCAGCTCCTCGTCGACCGCGTCATCCGGCAACTCCGCGTCGTCGACCCGCACCTGGATGTCCGCGAAGTCGGGCAGCTCGAACTCCGGACGGATGTCCACCTCGGCGGTGAACGTGAGCTGCTGGCCGTCGGTGAACTCCTTGACATCTACGTCCGGCTGGCCCAGCACGCGAACGTTGTTCTCGATCACCGCCTGGGTGTACAGCCGGGGCAGCGCGTCGTTGACCGCCTCCTCCAGCACGACCGCTCGGCCGAACCGCTGGTCGATCAGTTGCGGCGGCACCTTGCCCTTTCGAAAGCCGGGCACATGGACCTGCGCGGCGATCTTCCGGTAGGCCGCGTCGAGGCTGGGCTGCAACTCCTCGAAGGGCACCTCGACAGTGAGCCGGACCCGGGTGGCGTTCAGGGTCTCCACGGCGCTCTTCACGGCTACTTGATCTCCTTGGCTGCTGGCATCGGTGGCGGCCGGGTCGGAAGCGGCGGCGGCTCTGGCCGCGGCGCGTGCGCCACGCGTGATGCGGACGATCCTACGTCACGTTCGGCACTCGGCCTGCCCCGATCGAGCGGTGGGCGGCCACCAGGGTTCGGCGGCCGCCCACTGTTCGTGGTGGTTGCTTCAGTCGGCTACGGGGTCTGGCTTACGAACAGCAGCAGGTTCGGCGATCCCGTGCCGGGCTTCTTCACTGCGCCGGCGGTCGCATCCGCGACGATCTTGTCCCGCACCTGCTGCGGGGTCCAGGTCGGATGTGCGGCCGTGACGATGGCCGCCGCTCCGGTGACATGCGGTGCCGCCATCGAGGTGCCTGAGATCGTGTTGGTGGCGGTGTCGCTGGTGACCCACGCCGAAGTGATGTTCACGCCCGGCGCGAACAGGTCCAGGCACGTGCCGAAGTTGGAGAAGGAGGCCCGCCGGTCCCGAATGTCGGTGGCACCGACCGTGATCGCCTCGAGTGTCCGGGCCGGGCTCTGGTTGCAGGCGTTGGCGTTGCTGTTGCCGGCCGAGAGCGAGTAGGTGACACCGTCCGCGATCGAGTTGCGTACGGCATTGTCTGTCGCGGTGTCCGGACCACCTCCGAGACTCATGTTCGCTACCGCCAGTTCGCCTGGATCGTGATCCCCTGTCACCCAGTCGATACCGGCGATGACCTGGGCGAACGTGCCACTGCCGCTGCAGTTCAGGACGCGTACCGCGACCAGCGTGACGCCCTTGGCCACACCGAAGCTGGACCCACCGGTGGTGCCGGCGGTGTGGGTGCCGTGACCGTTGCAGTCATCGGCGGTGCCGCCGTCGATGGCGTCGAATCCACTAACCGCGCGCCCGCCGAAGTCGACGTGGGTAAAGCGGATGCCGGTGTCGATGATGTAGGCACGTACGCCGGTGCCGTTATTCGGGTACGTGTACGAGTTGCTCAGCGGGAGTCTCCGCTGGTCGACCCGGTCCAGGCCCCAGGACGGTGGGTTGAGCTGCGTGTCGTTGAGGCTCACCGTGTGGTTCTGCTCGACGTAGGCGACGGCCGGATCGGCGGCCAGCCGCTGCGCCCCGGCCTGGCTGACCCGCGCCTCGAATCCCTTGAGCGCGTGGCTGTACACCCGCGCGACCTTCGCGCCGTATTTCGCCGCCAGCCCGGATGCGTTCGCCGCCGACGCACCCTTGAGCACGACGATGTAGCTACCGGACACCGCGGTCGCCCCGCCGGCGTGCCGGATTTGCCCGACCTGCTGCGCCTGTGCGGTCACCGCCGGCACCACCGCCACGCACGCGGCTGCCATCCCTAATGCGGCGACCCGCCAAACCGACCTCTGTAACTGCATGCTGCTACTCCTCTCCGAGCACGGTGGAGGTAATGCGGTCATTTCTCGGAGAGTAGTCAGACGAATACAGGCCGTGAAGACGCTGACGGCTATTCGCCGGTTATGTAGGGAGATATGGCGATCAGCGTCCCGCGTGATTCGTTAGTCGCGGTCGACGCGGCCTTACCGCCGGCTCGGCGGTAAGTACCCGGTTCAGCGCCCGCGCAATGGTCTCCCGCTCGCGGGCCGTGAGGTGGCGGGTGAAGTGCCGCTCGATTCCCTCGAGGTACACCGGCGCGGCAGATCGGAACCGGGCCAGGCCCGTGTCGGTCAGGGCGGCCAGCGCCGAACGA
>DATFRM010000330.1:0-9286 GCA_035263265.1 Actinomycetes bacterium | reverse complement strand
ACCGGACGACGTGTAGCCGGACACGCTCGGGTTTCGTACCACTTCCGCGGCCCGCCAGCCCTCGTCGCCGGGTGACACCCAGTTCTCCTCGGCCATGACCTCGCCCGGTACCGACTCCGACGACTGGGCCGAAGCCTGCGCCGGAACCGCGGCGGGCGCAGGAACCGCGTCCGGTTCGGGAGCCGCAGGCGCCGGGGCTGCCGGCCGGGCAGCGGGCGCCGGCCGGGCGGCTGGCGCCGACGGGGCGGCAGGTGCCGGTGCCCCTAGCCCACCCGGTGGTGGCGGGGTTACGTCGCCGGGCCGGAAGCGCCGCTCCGGTTCAGCCGGCTCGGGCGATGTCGCAGCTGCCGCCGGCCGTTGCGGTGCCGCGCCGGCATCCGCGAAGTCCATCATCGGCGCGGCTACCGCCGGCCGGCTGCGGTGCTTGAACCACTCGGACTGGATCTCGGCGAAGATCGGCTCGGCGTCGCGGTCGGCGTAGGACATCGGCGCCGTCGGGTCGAGGACGTCCGCTTGCCGGGAGACCGACGCCGCCGTCGGCACCTTGAGGCCGTCGGCCGTCGGAACGGTCGGCTGCTCGCCGGTCCCCGGGACAACATCCCGCTCGCCGGTACCCGGAACGACTCGCTGCTCGCCGGTACCCGGAACCGCCGGCTGCTCGCCGCTGCCAGGAACGAGTGGCTGTCCCCCGGTGCTCGGACCGCTCGGCGGTTCCGCCGGCTCATCGGATCCCCCTGGCCGGGCGCCGGTACCCGGCACGAGCGGCCGGCCGGTGCCCGGAAGCATCGGTCCGCCGGCACCCGGCGTTATCGGCGGCGCGCCGCTGCCGGGAGCTCCTGGTTGCGGGCCGATCCCCGGTCGAGGCGGGACCAGCGGCCGACCACCGGGCATCGAGGGCGCGGCGGGCGGACCTGCCTGTGCGGGGGCACCGGGGCCGTTCGCGCGCGGTCCTGGCGGTGCCGGCACGAATCCCTGCGGCGGCACCGATGGCTGCGAACCGGCAGCCCCGAGCGCGGCGAACCCGGCGGCCGGCGTCAGCGGCCCGGGCAGCCCACCCGGGGGCGGCGTGTCTGGCGTCGCGGCCGGCGGCGACGCCGGCACCGGGCGCCGCGGCAACGGCGCATTGGCGTCCGCGCTGGCTCCGGTCAACACGCCGTTCGCGCCGGGCTGCCGGGTCGGCAGGCCGGACGGTCCGATCTGCCCGGGCGGAAGTGGCCGTACCAAGCCCTGCGGCGGGGTAGGTGCGGCGCCGACCGGCAGCGCCTGTGGGGCCGGAGCGCCCACCAGCGCCTCGGTATCGCGGGACAGCAGATCAGGTGGCAGCGCCACCAGCGCCGCGATCCCGCCGCCGCTGGAGGCCCGCAGCCGGACTCGGATGCCGTGCCGATGGGACAGCCGACCGACCACGAACAGGCCCATCCGGCGGGACACCGACACGTCGATGACCGGCGGGTTGGTCAATCGGTCGTTCGCGGCGTCGAGCTCGAGCGGGTCCATACCGATGCCCGCGTCCTCGACCTCGACCATGACCCCGCCACCGCCGAGCATGTGGCCGCTGACTTGAACCCGGGTCTCCCCGGACGAGAACGCGGTCGCGTTCTCCAGCAGCTCGGACAACAGGTGCACTGCGTCGTTGACGGCCCGCCCTGATATCTCGACATCGGGCAGCGGGGACAGCTCGATCCGCTCGTACTGCTCGACCTCGGAGATCGCGGCGCGGATCACGTCGACCAGGGGGACCGCCTGACTCCACCGGCGCTCCGGCTCCTCGCCCGCCAGAACGAGCAGGTTCTCCCCATTTCGGCGCATACGGGTGGCCAGGTGGTCGAGCTTGAACAGGTTCGCGAGCTGATCCGGATCCTGTTCGGAGTTCTCCAACCGCTCGATCAACCGCAGCTGGCGCTCGACCAGGCTTTGCGATCGCCGCGACAGGTTGACGAACATCGCGTTCACGTTGGATCGCAGCTGAGCCTGCTCGACCGCGAGGTTCACCGCCTGGCTGTGCACGGCGTCGAACGAGCGGGCCACCTCGCCGATCTCGTCAATGGAGCGGACATCGACCGGCTCGATGTCCGGCGTCTGCGTGCTGCCGTCCGACTCCTGCAGCTTGCGGACGATCATCGGGAGCCGAGACTCGGCCACCTCCATCGCGGTGGTTCGCAGTTGCCGCAGCGGACGCGTCATCGATCGGCCGATCACCGAGATGCCGATGAAGGCCAAGCCGAGGACTCCGAACACGACCAGCGTGTCGATCAGAGCATCGCGCTGCGCAGCCTGCTGGCGCTCGTTCGTCCGATCCAGTAGCTGCCGGCTGATCTGGGCCTCGACCGCACGCATCAGGTCCAGCTCGTCCTTGGCGTCCTGGAACCAGATGTCGGCACCGAACTGGCTCAGGTCACCCTGCTCGGAGAAGATCTGATCGCGCATCAGCGCGACTTCGTCCACGTCCGGCCCGGACACGAACTCGTTCCAGAGCTGCGCCTGTTGTGGGCTCATCGCCCGCATCAGGTCCGCCATCGCCGCGTTGCGGTTCGCGTCCACGCGGTGGAAGCCTTCGCGATCCTCCTCGGTCCAGTGCCCCACGCTCAGCACGCTGAAGATGAGGCCGCGCTCGGCCGCAACGGCCTCCTTGAGCCGGCCGAGCGCGTCCAAGGCCCGGGCGGCGCCGATGATCTGGGTATCCCGGATTCCAGTGCCGAGATGCTTGTCGAGCTCGAGCAGCTCATCCAGGACCTCGGTGTAGTCCCCGTTGACCGTGCTCAGGTCGACCTCGGTCGTCTGCATCGCCTCGCGAATCTGCGGGATCCGCTCGAGCTGACCATCGATGCGGTCGAGCTGCTCCTTGATCTCGTCGTCCTCGAACGTCTGAGAGAAGTCGGCGACCTGCTGGCGGTAGACCCGAATGGCCTCGTCGACTCGGTCGCTCTGCGCAGCCACGATGTCGGGGTCCGAGGTGCGGCCGGTGGCCAGGAAGCGCGCGCTCTCGTCGCGCTCCTCCTCGAGCTTCCCGGTCAGATCGGCGACCTTCTCGCCGATCAGCGCCAGCTCGTAGGTACGGGCATAGTCCTCGGCGTTCTGGAGTGACGAGAAGACCCGGAAGCCGGCCAGTCCCACGGCGGCCAGGGTGGGCACCAGGATCAGCGCGATCAGCCGGCTGCGCACCCGCCAGTTGCGCAGGGCCCACTTGGGGCCGGCCGAAACCGAGGGCGTGGTTTGCGGCGGCCCGTCCGGCGCTAAGTACGGCGGGTCGGTACCCTCGCTGCCGAACGTGGTCGGCAGGTCACGGTGCGTAGTGAACGACGCAGGAACCGGATGGGATCCACGGCGCGGCGTCGTCGAACGTTTCTGCACTAGCCCTCGCTACTCTCGCCTCGACCCGGCAGGCACCGAAACCTCGTGGGTCCCATAATGGCCCTTGAGGCGAATCGGCGCAGGCGTGTCAGCGGGTCATTTGAGCACAGCTTCGTAGTGTTCGACAACGCCAACCCACAATTCGCGCCCGGCCAGCTAAGATGCGCGAGCGAGTTACCCGGCGGGGGCCGCATAATGTCCCACCGGCCAGTGCAAGGAGTCAATGATGATGGGCCGTCCGCTACGCCCGAGCCTGGCGGCAATCGCGGTGGTCGGCCTGATCGCCGTGGCCGGTTGCGGGCAAGACGAAACGAATGTCGGACAAGACGTCGAGAAATCCTCGATCCGAGTAGGCGTTCCCGACACCGTTGATGCGGCGCCGCTGTATCTGGCCAGGCAGGAAGGGTATTTCGGAGCCGTCGGTCTCAACGTCGATATCGTCAAGATCCCGGCCAACGAGGCTCAGGCCAGACTGGAAGCGAAGGCGGCCAAGGACCGGGTGGACGTCGCGCTGGGCGACTACGTACCGATCTTCCAGACGATGGAACGCGGCGCGCGGCTGCGGGTGCTCGCCGAGGGTTACGAGGCCGGCCCCGGTGTACTGCAGATCATGACAGCACCGAATAGCGGGATCACCAGCGTCAAGGACCTGGAGCACCGGAAAATCGCGGTTGACCCCAGCTACCCGCTTGGAAAGCTTTCACTTGCCCAGACGCTCGCGTCCAACTCGGTGGTCACGCTGCCGGACGACGGGTTGGATCTCGACAACCTTCCGGTGACCCTGGTCGAGATGCCGTTCAAGCAGATGGCCGACGCGTTGGACAGCGGGACGGTCGACGCAGCCTGGATGGTCGAGCCGTACGTCTCGGCGGCCGAGCAGACCATGGGGGCTCGCCGGGTCGCCGACGGCGCCGACGGTTCGCTGTCCCAGCTGCCGCTGTCCGGCTATGTGGTGACCGAGTCGTGGGCCAAGCGGAACCGCGGCACCGGTGCGGCATTCGTCGCGGCGCTGCAAAAGGGCCAGGCACTGGCGATGGAGAATCCCGGCACCGTGCGCACGATCCTGCCGTCGTACACGAAGACCACCGCGGTAACCGCTGCTCTGGTCGGGGTCGGCTCGTTCCCGGTCAGCAACAACGCGGCCCGGCTGCAACGGGTCGTGGATCTGATGACCAGGTATCACATGATTACCGGTGACCTGATCATCAACGACTACCTCGGTCCAGCGCCGCAGCCCAGTCCGAGCAGCTAACGCCGGGGCCGATCGGCCCCTGGTCGGGCCTAGTCAGCGACGGTATGCCCTAGTCCGCGACGTCGGCCAGTCAGCGACGTCGGCCTAGTCCGCGACTACTGGTACCACCGCGGCGACCGCGAGCGCCGCACCGAACCCCGCGATCCCGGTACCGGCCACCACGTCCACGCCGGTGAGCGTGCGCCGGCCCACCCGGCGCCGACCGAGATTGACCAAGGTCGCCAGCACGCTCATGCAGACCAGGCTGCCGATCCCGACTCCCCCGAGCAGCGCGAGCGTGGCCGCGGCGCCGGCAGCGGCGCCGGCCGATGAGGCGGCGGCGAAGATGGCGGCCCAGGACGCGATCGTCAGCGGGTTCGACGCGGTCGCGGCCAGCGTGGTCAGAAACGCTCTGCGTGGGGAGGCCACCTCGTCGGCCGACTCTGCGCCCGACCGCACGCGGAACGCTGACCACAGCGTGCGCGCCCCGATTCCGATGAGCACAGCCGCTCCCACCAGGCCGAGCACGATCTCCAGCGGGCCGATCGTGAGCAGCGGCGCCGTGCCGGCAACGCCGAGCCCGGCATACAGCGTGTCGATCAACGCCACCGCCAATGCCATGGCCAGGCCCACCGCCAGTGCACCGCGAAGCACCGACCGGATCATGAGCAGCATGATCGGCCCCGGCTGCGCGGCGACCACCGCACCGAGACCGATACCGATCAGGAACGAGGTGTGCACCGGCTGAGTATGTGCGGCAGGTCAGATCGGCGCCACCGAGATTCCGGGACCGTCCTTGGTCACGGAAACACAGGTACTGATTTCCGCACCCACACTTTCCGTGATCACGGTTCGCCGGCTACTTGTCCAGGATGAGCTCGATCCGCACATCGGAGGCGCCCGCCCACCGGGCGGTGGAGCAGGTGACCACCGGCCATCCGCGCGTGGACGCCAGCAGCAACGCATGCCCAACCTCGAGCGCCAGCAACCCGCGCCCCTCGTGCGCGCGCAAGAGCGGATCAGGAATGTGCTGCGCCACCTCGGCCGCGTTGTCGACGGTCAGCGGGTCGACGACGATCACCCCGGAGTCGAGCAGCTCGCCGAGGATCGCGGCCTCGTCGCGGTCGAGTTCCAGGTAGGCGTCGACCACGGCGGGCGCCGGCACCAGGAGCGTGGATGCGGTGCGCTCCGCGAAGTCGAGCACCAGCAGCGCCTCCATCCGGTGCTGCGCCATCGCTGCGAGCGTGGTGCTGTCGAGGACCTTGCCACCGATCACGCCGACCGGCCTCGCAACGCGCTCTGGTCGTCCGGCTCCAGCCCGAACAGAGCCGCCACCCGCCGCCTGGACTCCGCGTAGGCGATCGGGTCACGCTCCCTAGCAGCGGTGAGCTCCGCGTCCAGCCACTCGCGTAGCCGGGCGCGCCGGGTCATCCGGGCCCGCACCGCCTCCTCCACGACCGCGGACACGCTGCGCGCGCGGCCGGCCGCGACCTCCTGCTCGGCATAGGCCAGGACATCCGGGTCGACGCTGATGCTGGTGCGCTCCTTGGGCCTGCTCATATCGCGATCGTACTGATGTGCTACGACAATTTCGCTCGGTCGACGCTTGCGGCCATGCGCCGTACCGCCTCGGCGATCAGTCCGGACGAGGTCGCGATGTTGAGCCGCGCATACCCCCAACCCTCGTCGCCGAAGTCAAGCCCGCGGCTGAGCGCGACCCGGCCGCGTTCGAGAAACGCCGCGGCCGGATCCCCGCCCAGGCCGAGCGCCCGACAGTCCAGCCAGCTCAGGTAGGACGCCTCCGGTGGTCGGTAGCGCACCTCCGGCAACTGATCCGCGAGCAGCCGAGCCAGTAGCTGCCGGGTGCCGTCCAGCTGAGTCCGGACCGCAGCCAGCCAGTCGTCGCCCTCGCTGAATGCGACCCCGCTCGCGATCACGCCGAGGATCGACGCGCGGTACGGCACCTCCTCGGGCAACCGCGAAACCACGGCGCGCATCCGCGGGCTCGCCGTCACCGCGACCGCGCACTTGAGCCCGGCGAGGTCGAACGCCTTGGACGCCGAGTGCAACGCGATCCCGTGCTCGGCCGGGTAGCCGCCAAGCGCGAGCCACGGCACATGGACCGCGCCCTGCAGCACCAGCGGCGCGTGGACCTCGTCGCTGATCACGGTCACCTGGTACCGCTCCACCAGCGCTGCCAGCTCGAGCAGCTCGGCCCGGGTGAATACCCGGCCGGTCGGGTTGTGCGGGTTACACAGCAGGTACGCCCTTACGCCGGCACGGAACGCGCGCTCGGTCCGGGCCAGGTCCAGGCTCCAGCCGGCCGACGGGTCGCCGCGCATCGGTACCCGGACCACTCGCCGACCGATATCGGCGATCCCGGCGAAGAACGGCGGGTACGCGGGCGTGTTGACAACGACGCCGTCCCCCTGATCGGTGATCAATCGGAGTAACTCGCCGATTCCGGCATTCACGTCCGGGATCAACGCGACCTGCTCGGGATCGACCGACCAGCCCAGGTGCCGGGTGGCGAACCCGGCGAATGTCCCGCCGAGGTCGGCGGTCTGCGGGTCGACATAGCCGGTGTTGCCCGCGTCGACCGCGGCGTGCAGCGCCGCCACGATCGGCTCGGCCAGCGGCAGATCCATCTCGGCGATCCAGGCCGGCAGCACGTCGGCCGGGTAGCGCAGCCACTTCGCGCTGCGCCGCAGCCGCCGAATCCGATCCGGATCGACGTCGTCGAACGGCAGCGGCACCCGGTCCTACCGCCCCTCCAGCAACGGCCGCGCCGGATCCGGCAGCGAGCCCGGTGCCCGACGGCGTACGCAGATCGCTGAGAGCGCCTCGAGCACGACCCGGTTGGCCAGGTACGCGGTCACCTCCGCCGAGTCATACGGCGGTGCCACCTCCACCACGTCCAGCCCGACCACCGGCAGCTCGAGGCAGATCCGCCTTACCGCGTCCAGCAACTGGCGCGAGGTGAGCCCACCTGGCTCCGGAGTCCCGGTGCCCGGCGCGAGTCCCGGATCCACGACATCGATGTCCACCGACAGGAACACGCCGTCGCACTCGTCGGTCGCGATCCCGAAGGCCTCGCTCAGGCACTCGTCCAGACCGCGCGCGACGACCTCGGTCATCTCGTACGAGCGCATTCGCTGCTGGGCCATCCACTCTAGCGTCGGCGGATCCGGCCAGTAGCCGCGCAACCCGATCTGCAAGAAGCGGTCGCCCCTGGCGGCGCCGGAGTCGATCAGCCGGCGCATCGGTGTGCCGTGGCCGTGCAACAGGCCGAACTGCGATTCGCCGGTGTCCGCGTGCGCGTCGAAGTGGATGACCGAAACCCGACCCCAGCCGACCGCCCTGGCCACTCCGGTCACATCCGAGAACGTGATCGAGTGGTCGCCACCGAGCACCACCGGGACCGCCCCGGCAGCCCGGACTGTCTCGACCGCCTGCGCCAGCCGGCTCAGCGAGAGCTCGATGTCGCCGGGCGGCATTTCCACGTCACCCGCATCGAGGACCCGCAGTTCCCGGAGCGGATCGACCCGCAGCGCGAGATGCGGGCGCGAGCCGTCGTGCGGCAGGTAGTCGGTGATCCGGATCGCCTGCGGGCCGAACCGGCACCCAGCGCGGTGCGAGGTACCGCCGTCGAACGGCGCCCCGATCACCACCACATCCGCGCCCGCGAAGCTGGCCGGATCGGCCAGATCGCAGCGCGCGATGCCGAGGAACGTCACGTCCGGGCCGTACATCCCGCCATACCTGGTCATCGGCCGCACTCCCGGGACGTTCCCGGCCGGATCGCCCGGTAGGGCACCGGGTCAGGTCCCCCGGCGCCGGCGGCCGACGGCCGAGCCGAAGAGGACCAGCAGCAGCGCGATCACGAACATCGCGGTACCGATCACGTTGACCTGCGGCGGGATGCCGCGCTGGTTCGCGCCCCAGATGTAGGTCGGGAACGTGTTCAGGCTGCCCCGGTTGAAGTTCGTGATGACGAAGTCGTCGAACGACAGTGAGAACGACAGCATCGCCGCCGCGATGATGCCCGGCAGTGCCAGCGGCAATGTGATCCGCAGGAACGCGGTGAACTCGGTCGCGTACAGGTCCATCGCGGCCTTCTCCAGGTTCGGGTCCATGCTCGCGACCCTGGCCTTGACGGTGACCACCACGAAGCTCAGGCAGAACATGATGTGCGCGATCAGGATCGTCCAGAAGCCCAGCTCGATCAGTTGCAGCCCGCTGACGAACAGCGCGAGCAGCGACGAGCCCATCACCACCTCCGGCGTCGCCATCGGCAGGAAGATCAGCAAGTTGATCCCGGCGCGGCCCCGGAACCGATGCCGGACCAGGGCGAACGCAACCAGCGTGCCGAGCGCGGTGGCCACTGCAGTGGCGAGCGCTGCGATCTTGATACTCAGGCCCAGCGACGAGCACATCCCCGGCGGGGCGCACGGGTGCAGCCAGTTGTCCAGCGTGAACTCGTTGAACGTGTAGTTGTACCGGCTCTTCGGCTCGTTGAACGACAGCAGCGCGACCACGAAGATCCCGTCGGCGCCCATCACCTCGACCTGGTGACGCAGCGCTCCGGCCGGCATCCGGGCGCGGCGCGCGACCACCGCGACCAGCTGGCGGCCGGTGGCGGCGGCGAGCGCAGCGAACGCCCGCAACCCCGCTGCGCCGTCGATCACGCGCGCGCCGAACCGT
>DATFRM010000329.1:0-3591 GCA_035263265.1 Actinomycetes bacterium | reverse complement strand
CAAGTCGGAGCCGCAGTCGCTGGCCTACCATCGGATCACCCTGCCAGCGGTACCGCAGTCGGTCGGGGCGGCCCGCCGGATCACCCGGGAGACCTTCGCTAGCTGGGGTCTGCCGCATAAGGCCGACCTGGCGGAGCTACTGGTGTCCGAACTGGCCACCAACGCGGTCCGGCATGCTATTCCGCGACCCGAGCCGGAGTACGCGATGCTGTGGCCGGACTTCGTGCCCGGGCCGGTCAACGGAACCCGACGTGACGATCGGGAGCTGGAGCTGACCCTGCGGCGCGGCAGCACGTCGCTGTGGATCGAGGTGCGCGACAGCGATCCGCGGATGCCGCGGCCGAAACGGCCGGCCGATACCGACGAGGCCGGCCGTGGCCTGATCGTGGTCGACAGTCTCAGCGCCCGTTGGGGTGCCCGGCAGGTGGCGGACGGCAAAGTGGTCTGGGTCGAGCTCACGCGGGACGTTGCCCTACCCGCGCCCCGCGCCGGACGCTGAGCGTGCGCCCGGCACCGGACTTGGCCCAAGCCGGTACAACGTGCCTACGGCCGTCGCGCGGCGCGAAGCTGTGGCTGCCGTCCGACTCGCAGGTCCGGCGTGTCGGGCTCGTCGGTCACCAGCCGGACCACCTGATTCGGTAGCCGGCCGACCCCGAAACCGGATTGCAAGCCGAGCCCGTCGGAACCGCGGCTGATCAGGTAAGTGCTGCGCTGCGCGGCCCCCATGGCCCGCCATACCACCGACTCGGTGCGGCTGATGTGGATCGCCCCGCCGAGTAGGCCGCGCCGCCGCACCAGGTTGGCCACCGCCATGATCTCGTCGCCAAACCGGCCCGGCCCGGCTACCGCAAGCTGGCTGGCGATGGCCGGGCCGAGCCTCGCGCCGGAGCGGACCGCGACCGCGATGCTGGCGGCCGGCGCGACCATGCCGACCGCGGTGCCCGCACCGGACCCCGCGAGGTCTGCCCCGGTCACGTAGCGCTTCCCGTTCTGGTCGCGCGCTTCATGCAGATACAGCGATGCCTTGATCAGGGTGGCGCCACCGCTGGTGACCAGCGCGAACACACCCAGCGTCTGGCCGACTCCGGGAATCCAGAAGGTCAAGGTGGCAGCCATGCCGAGCGCAGCCGAAACGGTGCCGAGCACGTCGGCGAGGTCGTCGGACACCTCCGGATACGCGCCGACCACCCGATCGACCGCGGCCACCCCGAGCCCGATTGGGGTCGCCGGCAGCAGCGCGCGAGCCAGCCGTTTGAGCTCGTGCCAGGCAGGCTCGGCGGGTGCGTGCTCGGTCAGCTCGTGAATGGCCCGGACCACCGGACGGGTCGCGTCCTCCAGGTCGGCGCGCAGGTTGCGGGCCGCCCGCTGGATCGTGACCAGCTCGTGCTCCGCGGCGGTGACCGCGGCGTCGCCCGGCGTCGGCCCGGCCGGGTAGGCGCCGACCACGGGGCGCGGACCACGCCACGACTCGGCTGCGGCGCGTGCGCTCGCCAGCCGATCTCGCACCTCCGTCGCCTGGGCATCCAACCGCCGCGCTCTGGCCAGCGCATCCACGTAGGCATGCCGGTACCGATCGAGTTCGGCGGCGAGGCGCAGGCAGGACTGCGCACTGATCACGAGGTCGCGTGGCAATGTCCGCAGGCTCGCGGTAAACGCCTCGGCCGCCTCGCCGTGCCATCCGTACGGCGCGGCCAATCGGCCGAGGCGGATCGCCGCGTCGTCGAGGCGCGCACCGATCCGGCGAGCGTCGGCGGCGAGCCGCTCGGCAAGCGCGGGATCGCCCGGCAGCGGATCGAAGCCCAGACCCGGGTACGCCGAGGCACCGGGGGCCGACCCGTACCCGCCGATGATCCCGGTCATCGCGATCCACCCGCGGCTCGGTGAATGCCCGCGGCCAGCTCGGCGTCGAGGGCCTGGTACGCACGGCCAGCTGCGGCGAGCGCCGCCGCGACGAAGCCGGCCCCATCCCGCATCCGGCCGAGCCCGAATCGCCAGTGGTCGGCGAAGTGGTTGAGCGCGTCGCTGACCTGATCGCTGCCGACCGTGTGCGCCCGCAGGTCATCCATCTGCCAGTGCAGCCGGCTCAGCTCATCCCGAACCTCGTCGAGCAGCCGTCCGACGGCGAGCAGCTCGTCGGCATCGACGCTGAAGTTGCCCATGCGAGCCCCCGTTACCCGCGTGGTCGAATCTGGCGGCGCCAGCGTAGTCCGAAACCGCGAGCGGCCGGTGGTTGTCCACAGGCCGCTCGCGGGACAGCTTCAGCTCCTCAGGTGACGGCTAGTGGTAGCTGTGCTCATCGGTCGGATAGCTGCCGTCCGCAACCTCGGTGGCGAACGCCTGAGCCGCCTCGGTGAGCACCGTGCGCATGTCGGCGTACCGCTTGACGAACTTCGGTCCAGGCTGCGGAGTCAGCCCGGCCATGTCCTGCCACACCAGCACCTGCGCGTCGCAGTTGCTGCCAGCGCCAATACCGATGGTCGGGATGGCCAGCGAGGCGGTGACCCGAGCGGCGAGCTCGGCCGGCACGACCTCGAGCACGAGCGCGAACGCGCCCGCCTCCTGCAGGGCCTTTGCGTCCTGCAGCAACAGCTCGCCGGCCTCGCCGCGACCTTGGACCCGGTAGCCGCCGAATGCGTGCACCGACTGCGGGGTGAGCCCGAGGTGCGCCATGACCGGGATCCCGGCCGCGACCAGCATCTCCACCTGGGGCAGCACCCGGGCGCCGCCTTCCAGCTTGACCGCGTGTGCGAGGCCTTCCTTCATGAACCGCGCGGAGCTCGCCAGTGCCTCCTGTGGTGAGGCCTGGTAGCTCGCGAACGGCAGGTCGGCGACGACGAGCGCACGCTTGGCGCCGCGGCTTACCGCTTGCACCAGCGGTATCAGCTCGTCGACGGTGACCGGCACGGTGGTGTCGTAGCCGTACACGACGTTGGCGGCGCTGTCTCCGACCAGCAGGACCGGGATCCCAGCCTCGTCGAAGACCCGCGCGGTCAGCGCGTCGTACGCGGTCAGCATCGGCCACCGCTCGCCGCGTTCCTTGGCGGCCAGCAGATCCCGAACGGTGACCCGGCGGCCGAGATCGCCGCCGTAGAGGGGTGTGGACATTGCTGTCTCCTATCTCGAGGCGCCGCGGTGGCGTCCCCGGACATCCCCGATGGTTGCACGAATCCACGAAGATCGGCGCCTTCATGATCGTTGCTGCGTGTTTCCGCAGGTCGCTGCTCAGACTGATCATGGAAACGGCAATCCTGGCCCTCATACGTGGGCTGGAGCGGTAGGCAGGGCGAGGCGCGGAATAATTCTGATACGGATCGGTTGCGTATCGAATGTAGGTCGGAGTAGCGTGGCCCAGACTTACGACTCGCTTCCGTATCGGAATTTCAGAAGGGGATGTTCGTGGATTCGAAGACGATTCACGATCGGCGTTGGGGGATTCTCGGCGTCCTAGTGGTCAGCCTGCTCGTCGTCGTCCTGGACAACACCGTGCTCAACGTGGCGCTCAAGACGATCCAGGAGGATCTCGGCGCCACGCAGAGCCAGTTGGAGTGGGCGATCAACTCCTACACCCTGGTCTTCGCCGGGCTGCTGTTC
>DATFRM010000328.1:0-8120 GCA_035263265.1 Actinomycetes bacterium | reverse complement strand
CTCGTCGGAGAACGGCAACAGGTCCTCTACCGAGCCGCCACCCCTGGCGATCACGATCACGTCGACCTCCGGGTCGCGATCGAGCGCGGCCAGTGCCTTGCGGATCTCGGTTACCGCGTACGGACCCTGGACCGCGACCGCCTCGACCCGGAACCGAACCGCCGGCCAGCGCCGCCGGGCGTTTTCCAGCACGTCGCGCTCGGCGGCCGAGCCGCGACCGCAAATCAGGCCCACCAGGTGCGGCAGGAAGGGCGGCCGCTTCTTGCGGGCGGGATCGAACACTCCCTCGGCGTGCAGCATCCGCCGCAGCTGTTCGATCCGGGCCAGTAGCTCGCCGACTCCGAGCGGCCGAATCTGTTCGGCGACCAGGGACAGCTGGCCCCGCGGCACGAAGAACTCGGGCCGGGCGAACATGACGACCCGCTGGCCCTCGCCGATCGGCACCGCGGCTGCGTCGAGCAGTTGAGCGCGGCACGTGACCTGGAGCGACACGTCGGCGTCCGGATCGCGCAATGTCATAAATACGGTGGGCTGTCCGGGACGCCGGGTGATTTGCGTGATCTGCCCCTCAACCCAGACCCGGCCGAGCCTGGAGATCCACTGGCCGATCAGCCGGGCCACCGTGCGTACCGGTACCGGCTTGTCAGCTGAGGTTTCCAGCGCCATCGATCGCAGGCTACTGCCCGCGTGCCGCGCTCACCGACTACTGGATCATTACGCGCGTTGGGACACGCCGTCCGCCGGATAACGCCCGATTTGTCGCTCTTGGGCGCGCGTAATGATCGCGATTTGGGGCCCACGTAGCATGGGGCCATGACTGCCAAGCCGACCCGCCGAGTCCTGCTTGCCGCCCCCCGCGGCTACTGCGCCGGAGTGGACCGGGCCGTGCAGACGGTCGAGAAGGCGCTGGATTTGTACGGGGCGCCGGTATACGTGCGCAAGCAGATCGTGCACAACAAGCACGTGGTGCAGACGCTGGAGAAGCGTGGCGCGGTGTTCGTGGAGGAGACCGAGGAGGTGCCGGCCGGCGCGATCGTCATCTTCTCCGCGCATGGAGTCGCCCCGGTGGTGCACGACGAGGCGCGCGAGCGCAGCCTGCGGGCCATCGATGCGACCTGTCCGCTGGTCACGAAGGTGCACAACGAAGCCCGGCGGTTCGCGTCCGACGACTACGACATCCTGCTGATCGGGCACGAGGGTCACGAGGAGGTCGTCGGTACGACCGGCGAGGCGCCGGAGCACATCCACCTCGTCGACGGCCCGAACGACGTCGAGAACATCCAGGTCCGGGACGAGCGCAAGGTCGCCTGGTTGTCGCAGACCACACTCTCGGTGGACGAGACCAACGCGACCGTCGCCAAACTCCGCCAGCGGTTCCCGCTGCTGCTCGACCCACCGAGCGACGACATCTGCTACGCGACGCAGAACCGGCAGGACGCGGTGAAGCTCATGGCTAGCCAGTCCGATCTGGTGATCGTGGTCGGCTCCACCAACTCGTCGAACTCGGTCCGCCTCGTGGAGGTAGCCCTGCAGAACGGCGCCCAGGCCGCTCGGCTGGTCGACTCGGCGGAGGAGATCGACGAGGCGTGGCTGGACGGGGTCAGCACCGTCGGCGTGACCAGCGGTGCCTCGGTGCCGGAGATCCTCGTCCAGGGCGTGCTCGACTGGCTGGCCGAGTGTGGGTACGGCGAGCCGAACGAGGTCAGGGCCGCCCACGAGAGCCTGCTGTTCGCGCTGCCCCCCGAGTTGCGCCGGGATCTTCGCGCTGCCGCGGTGACCGCAGCCGGACGCGGCTAGCTAGCTGCCGGCCGCCTCGGGCAGCTCTACCAGCGAGTCGGTAGCGGAGGCCACCAGCTCCGGCGCTTGAACCTGCTTGGGCACCGTGGACAGCTGCGTTGGTGCGGCCAGCTCGTCCGAAGTGACCTTGAGCTCGGTGAACCGCCGCGCCGTCACCAGGACTCGCGACTCCACCGAGGCGACCGTTTCGTTGTACGACTTGACCGCGCTCTCCAACTGACCACCGAGTTTGTTCAGGTGCCGCCCCATCGTCGCCAGCCGGCCGTGCAGCTCCCGACCGAGGTCGAACACCTTCTGCGCGTTGGCGGCCAATGCCTCTTGCCGCCAGGCGTAGCCGACGGTCCGCAACAGCGCGATCAGGTTGCTCGGCGTGGCGAGCACGATGTTGCGCTCGAACGCGTACTCGAACAGCGCGGGCTCCTGCTCGAGCGCGGCCTGCAGGAACGCGTCGGCCGGCACGAACAGCACCACGAACTCCGGGCTCGGGGTGAACCGATCCCAGTACGCCTTCGCCGACAGCGTGTCGATGTGATCCCGCAAGTGCCGCGCGTGGGCGCGCAGCCTGGCCTCGCGCGTCGCGTCATCCTTCGCGTCCATCGCCTCGATGAACCCGGCGAACGGCACCTTCGCGTCGACGACGATCTGCTTACCGCCGGCTAGCCGGACGATCAGGTCTGGCCGCAGCACACCGTCCGCGCCGGTCGAGGTCTCCTGCTCGGCGAAGTCGCAGTGCTCGACCATCCCAGCGCTCTCCACCACCCGGCGCAACTGCAGCTCGCCCCACTTGCCCCGGACCTGCGGGGCGCGCAACGCGGTAACCAGCGACGCGGTCTCGGTACGCAGTTGCTCCGAGGTCGCCTGCATATGCTCGACCTGGGTGCGCAACGCCGCGTATGCCGAGCTGCGGTCCTTCTCCACCGTGACCAGCTGCGTCTCGACCTTGCCGAGCGCGTCGGTCAGCGGCTTGACCAGGTGCTCGACCGCCTGCTTGCGCGCATCGAGATCGGCGGCGGCCAGGGTGCGCGCCTGCTGCATCCTGCTCTCGGCCAGCTCGAAGAAGCGCTGTTGCGACTGGTTGAGCGCGTCGGCCGACAGCGACTTGAACTGGTCGGCCATCCGGGCCTGCGCGTCGGACAGCAGTTGGAGCTTCTCGGCGGCGTCGGTCTGAGCGTGGTCGAGCTCGGCCGCAAGCCGCGCCGCTTCGGCGCCGAACCGGCCCTTGGCCCACTGCACGCCGACGAACCCGCCGAGCCCAAGCCCGACCAGCAGCATGAACAGTGCGCTGATGCTCATGCTCAGCAGCCTGACACCGGAACCCGACAGTTCCCGGCGCGACACGCGGGGTCGTCCTGAGTCGTCGAAAATCAGTTCGAGCCGCGCGGATCCCGCCCTAGCCTGCCTCGCGGCGGGTGAGCAGGCCGAGGAGCTCCGGCTGCCGGCCGTACACCATCGCGCCGGCCAGATACCGGCCCAGCCACGCCACGACCAGCCCGTACCCGATCCCACCCAGGAACGCCGACCCGGCCAGGACAGGCCGATCCAACCTGGCCAACACCGGCCCCACCAGCAGTGGGAGGGACAGCAGCCCGGTGCAGGCGAGGCTGCCGATGACCACGACGCCGGCCAGGCAACCTTGGCCGGTGTTCCCGCCGCTGAACACGTTTGTCGTGCTCTCCGGCACCGGGAAGGGGGCCAGCGCGCTGGCGACGTTGCCGACCCCGAATGCGATGCCAAGAACCGCACAGGCCAGGGCGAACGGACCGAGCGCAGAACCGGCGGATCCCGCGATGGACGCGAGCGCTACCGCGATCAGTAGCAGGATCGGCGCCCCGATCATGGCGAGCGCGAGGTTGCGGCCGGCGAAGTCGGCCCGGATATCTCGTGGATCCCGCCACGTCGCCACGTGGATCCAGGTGGCCGGGCCATCGATACCGAGCTGATTGGCGGCCTGTAGCCCGACGATGCCGGCAGTCAGACACACCACGTACACGCCGCCGGTCCCGGCGCCGTCCTGGCGCAAGAGCAGGAACGGTCCGATCCCGCCGAACAGCACCGCGGCCACCCAGGCGGAGCGGCGCCGCGGCTCGCGCCAGTTGTAGCGGAGCTCACGAACCGCGACCGCACCGGCCCGACCGCCCGGCTGCCAGCGGTGCAGCCCTACTCGCCGGCCGGTGGGCCTGGCCGCACGCGACGTGGACGCGTCGGTCGTCACCATCGCCCCGGTGAGGCTCCGCCCCCACCACCAGAGCAGCAGCGTGACCGCCAGCGCGGCGCCGGCCAGTCCGGCGATCGCGACGAGGTAGTGCCCGGCTGCGGCGTCGGGGGCCGCCCGCGCCGCCATCCCGGGCGGTGCCCACCGAAGTACCGAGGCGGCCGAGTGCATCAGATCGACCGATCCGGACATGTACGCCGTGCCGAGCATCACCAGTTGCCCGCTGCCGCCGATCAGCACGCCAACCAGCACGGCCAGATCCCGGCCGCGGCGGCTGCGCAGCATCCCGGACAGCGCTGAGGCCAGCGCCCTGGACACTGCGACGCACAGTGCGACCTCCAGCGCGAGCGCGAAGAGCGCGATCACCGTCGAGCCGGGTCCGGCCGACAGGCCGAACACGCTGCCGGCGAGCACCGCAGTTGTCGCGAGCGGCGCGAGCCCGACGAACGCCCCGACGTACAGGCCGGTGACCAGGGTGCGCGGTCGCAGCGGCAGCGCCGCGAACCGGGCCGGATCCAGCGTGTCGTCGGTACCGAACAGGCCGAGCGGCAAGATGATCCAGGCCAGCGCGACCGCGGTGAACACGACCACGCCGACGTCGGCGGCCAGCTCGGGCTGCTCCCGTAGCCGCAGCCAGCCGATCGTGGCCACCGGGGTCACGGCCACCGTGAGCCCCGCGCCCACCGCGAATCCGACCAGCCTGGCGGTGTCCTGCAAACCGTTGGCGAGCAATCGGAGCTTCAGCCTGACGAAGATCCCAACCACGTCAGGCCGTCACCTCCTCGATCCCCGGCGCCGACAATGCTCAGGAACGCCTCCTCGAGCGGCAGCCCGGCTCGCACCGACTCGAGCGGACCCTGCGCGACGATCTGGCCGCGGTGCATCACCGCGACCCAGTCGCACAGCCGCTCCACCAGCTCCATCACATGGCTGGAGAACACGACGGTGGAGCCGGACCTGGTGTACCGGGTGAGCACGTCCCTGATCACGCTCGCCGAGATCGGGTCGACTCCTTCGAATGGCTCGTCGAGGAACAGCGCACGTGGGTTGTGCAGCAGCGCCGCGGCCAGGCCGAGCTTCTTGCGCATACCGGTGGAGTAGTCGACGACCAGCTTGTTGGCGGCCGAGTCGAGGTCGAACACCGCGAGGAGTTGCTCGGCGCGGCGGTCCACCTCGGCAGCGGGCAATCGGCGTAACCGTCCGACGTAGCCGAGCAGCTCCAGTCCGGACAGCCGTTCGAACAACCGCAGGCCTTCCGGCAGTATCCCGATCTCCGCCTTGACCGCCGCCGGATCCGGCCAGGTCTGCCGGCCAATCACCTCAATCGTGCCGGCGTCGGGCCGGAGCAGCCCGGTGATCATCGACAGTGCGGTGGTCTTGCCGGCGCCGTTCGGCCCGACCAGCCCGCAGAACCGGCCGGCCGGCACGTCCAGATTGATCCCGGCCACCGCGACCTGCGCGCCGAACCGCTTCCACAGCCCGCGAACGCGAACCGCCAAGCCGCCAGGACCGGCGCCGGTCGTCGGCTGACTGGAGCCGTTTGCCGTGGTCACCGCACCTCCGAGCCTTCGGGTCGTGAGGCACGCTACCCGTCCGGCAGCGCCCGGACCGGCACCTGGCGGCACCTAGACTGATGTCCCGTGGCACTTCAGATCGGCATCGTCGGCCTTCCCAACGTCGGGAAGTCGACGCTGTTCAACGCGTTGACCAAGAACGACGCGCTCGCGGCCAACTACCCGTTTGCGACGCACGAGCCGAATGTCGGAGTGGTCGGGGTGCCAGATCCGCGACTGCCCACGCTGGCCGAGATCTTCTCGTCCGCTCGAGTGGTGCCGGCAACCGTGACATTCGTGGACATCGCCGGCCTGGGCCGGGGCGCGTCGGAGGGACAGGGCCTGGGCAACAAGTTCCTGGCCAACATCCGAGAGGCGGACGCGATCTGCCAGGTGATCCGGGTGTTCACCGATCCGGATGTGGTGCATGTCGACAGCCGGATCTCACCGAAGGACGACATCGAGACCGTCAACACCGAGCTAATCCTGGCCGACCTGCAAACGGTGGAGCGGGTGCTGCCCCGGCTGCAGAAGGAGGCCCGGCTGGCCAGGGGCAAGGATGCCGCCGTCGCCGCGGTCGAGCAGGCCCAGGAGGTGCTCGACTCGGGTCAGACCGTGTTCGGCGCCGGTCTTGATCCGGTCCCGCTGCGCGAGCTACACCTGCTGACCGCCAAGCCGTTCCTGTACGTGTTCAACCTCGACGACGAGGAACTCGGCAACGAGGCGCTCAAAGACGAGCTGGGTGCCCTTATCGCGCCGGCTGAGGCCATCTTCTTGGACGCCAAGATCGAATCGGAGCTCATCGAGCTGCCGGACGACGAGGCCGCCGAGCTGCTGCGCGAGCTTGGCCAGGAGGAGTCCGGGCTGAACCTACTGGCCCGCGTCGGGTTCGAGACACTTGGCCTGCAAACGTTCCTGACCGCGGGGCCGAAGGAAGCCCGGGCGTGGACCATCCGGCAGGGTGCCATGGCTCCCGAGGCCGCCGGCGTGATCCATACCGATTTCCAGCGCGGCTTCATAAAGGCCGAGACGGTCTCCTACGACGAGCTGGTTGCGGCCGGCTCGATGGCTGCGGCCCGCGCCGCCGGGAAGGTCCGGATGGAGGGCAAGGACTACGTGATGCGCGACGGCGACGTCGTGGAGTTCCGCTTCAACGTATAGCTCGCGCTTGCAGTCCGCCTGGTGCCTCCGGCGAGCTGCGAGACCCGCTGCGGCGAGATGCCAAGGACCGTCGCCGCGTCCTTACCCGACAGCCCTTGTTCCTTGAGTTGGCGGACGACCTGTCGGGAGCGCTCGGCCGCACGTATCTGGGCCTGCTCGGCCTCGCGAATCTCTCGCCGGACCCGAGTGACTTCCTCGTCGAGTCCACCACCGATCTCGGGGATGATTTCGACCTCAAAGGATTCGGACGGCACGTCAAGATCGAGGCTGATGTAGTCGCGGACCATCGCCTCGGCGTCGGACAAGCTGCGGGACTGCGTCACACCGACGCCGTGGATGTGTAGCTCCCAGCCGCGCGCCCAACGCTTGGCCCGAACTCGGTACGTAGTGCTCATTGCAACCAGCCCTTCGGTAAGCAGGCCAAACGCTTGATCGTGTCCGCGACAACTCCCGGTGAGATCTCGACGTGACGTGGGATATTCGCCGAGTGCTGTCCGCATGGGCATAGCCACTTGGTGTGCCCGCCCCGATCGCTCTTCACGTAGCATCCGCTCCTGCTCAGTGCCCGCTCGACGTCGCGCCTCCTCATTCCTGGTGTCATGAGACTAGCTCTAGTCCCCCTTGATAGTTCAATCAAGGGGGACTAGATAGATGTGAGAGAGCTGGTCGGTGCGGTTCAGGACGAGACTCGCCCAGCTCCTATCGATGGCTGGTTCGGCGGAGCATCGCCAGGGCGCCGAGGCTGGACACCAGCAGGATCAGGGCTGCAATCGCGATCGGTCCGCTCTGCATCGAATTGTCATCGGTCTCTGGCGCCGGTACCTGGGCGGCCGGCGGTGTCGCCACCTGGGCGGCCGGCGCGGAGGCAGCCGGCGTAGGAGCAAGCGAAGCCTTGGGATCGCCGATCGGTGCGCCCTTGAATGCTTCGGCCTTGCTGGTCTGGGTGACCGGTTGGTCCGCCGAAGCCGGTGCGCTATCCACGAGCGTGAGTTCGAACCTGACCGACGGCTGGGTCCGTTTGAACGTGGAGTCCGCGATGTGGAGCGCTCCCGTCATCCAGGTCGCCTGCAAATCGTCCGGCGTCGACATTGCTATCGCCAGCCGCAGCTGGAAGGTCTGAGCGGTGCCGGCCGGGAGCGTGACGCGTTCGGCGACCGTCCCCCACATATACGTGTCGCAACCGACAGAGAACGGGATCGCGGTCACGCCGGTCGGACCGACCGCTTTGAGGCGCGCGTAACGAGGCAACAGATCGGTGAAGGCGACATCGACGGTTGCCGCGCGGTAGCCGTGCGGCGTCGGATTGATCAGCTCCATCGTTACGTCGTGGTAGTGGCCGTCCCGACCCAACGTGGTGGGCGTGGTCATCTTGAGCGTGACCTTGCCGTCGGATGTGA
>DATFRM010000327.1:0-12526 GCA_035263265.1 Actinomycetes bacterium | reverse complement strand
GGTCGCGCCCTCGGTCTGGTCGTCTGGGCCACCACGATCGGGGCGGTGCTCGGGCCGAATCTGATCGAACCTGGCGGCGCCCTCGGCGAATGGCTCGGGCTACCGCGGCTCTTCGGACCGTACCTGATCGCCTTGACCGGCTTCCTGGCGGCGGCGAGCACGCTGGCCATCCGGATGCGGCCGGACCCGCTGCTGACCGCGCGCCGGCACGCGATCGAGCTCGGTACGGAGGATCCGGAAGAGGGCCGGCGGCGATCGATGGGGCTGCGGGAGGCCTTGCTGACGATCCTGCGGTCGCCCGGCGCGCGGCTCGGCGTACTCGCGGTGGCGGTGGCCCACACGGTCATGGTCGGTGTCATGGTGCTGACTCCGGTTCACATGCACCACGGTGGCGCGACGCTGACCATCGTCGGCCTGGTGATCAGTGTGCATGTGGCGGCGATGTACGCGCTGTCTCCGCTGATCGGTGTCTGGGCGGACCGGGCCGGCCGGGTCCGGGTGATCGTTGTCGGCCAGCTGATCCTGCTCGCGTCCGCGCTGGTCGCCGGTACCGCGAGCGGTCACGAGTCGGCGCAGCTCGGCGTCGGACTCAGCCTGCTCGGCTTGGGCTGGTCCTGCTGTTTGGTCGCCGGTTCGACGTTGATCACCGAGTCGGTCGGGCTGGTTGACCGGCCCGCGATCCAAGGCGCTTCGGACCTCGTTATGGGCGTATCGGCGGCCAGCGGGGGAGCACTCGCGGGAGTGGTGGTCGGAGCGTACGGGTACGGCGTGCTCAACGCCGCGGGCGCGGCACTGGCAGCGCTGCCGCTGCTCGTAGTGATCGCGCGTGCCCTTCGCGGCGTGCCAGCACCCGCCTGATCCCCCGCGGCGTCGGCACCCGCCTGATCCCCCGCGGATTGCCGGATGGCACGCGCGACCACCCCGGGCCGCGGCGCTGGGGTCCCCGCGGCCTCGGGGGCACAGCTCGCCTCGCCGGTTATGGGTCGTCGTACGTGGGTGGCCGTGTTCGGTAGGTCCGGCCGGTCGGGCTGATCCAGGAGGTGCTGCCGTCGGGGTTTCGTTGGGCTCGCCATGGTCCGTGGTCCTTGGCGCGGTGATGACGCCGGCAGAGCAGGTGAATGTTGTCAGGATCGGTGGTTCCACCCGCCGCCCAGGGTCGTCGGTGGTCGAGATCGCAGCGCCACGCCGGCATGGCACAGCCGGGGAACGTGCAGACCTGGTCGCGAGCCATGACGAAGTTCGCGAGGTCTGCCGGTGGCCGGTAGACCCGCCGGCCACATTCGAGTAGCCGCCCATCGACCGGGTCGGTCAGCAGACGCCGCAATACACCATCGCCGGCGAGGCGCCGTCAACCGAACCTCGGCTAGCGACCGCGACTGGAAGAACTACGCACTGGGGGTGTCGGACGGCTCTCGGCGTGTCGTACTGTGATCGAACACGTGTTCGGATAATGTCCACAGGGTCAGGAGGTACGCCTGAGTTGTCCACAGCGGCGCGTCGTCGTAGTGAAACTGTCGGCGCCAGGACCTAGCGTCGTTGTCGATGAAAAGGACACGGAAACCCAGCACAGGGATGGCACCCATGGCACCTGCAGCCGACCGCGAGAAGGCGCTCGATGCGGCTCTCGCCCAAATCGACCGCCAGTTCGGCAAAGGCTCGGTCATGCGCCTCGGCGACGAGAGCCGAGCACCCGTCGAGGTTATTCCGACCGGCTCGATCGCGCTGGACTGCGCGCTCGGCATCGGTGGGCTTCCCCGCGGACGAGTCGTAGAGATCTTCGGTCCGGAGTCCAGCGGCAAGACGACTGTCGCCCTCCACGCGGTCGCCAACGCGCAGCGCGGTGGCGGGGTGGCCGCGTTCATCGACGCGGAGCACGCGCTCGATCCCGACTACGCCAAGGCGCTCGGCGTCGACACCGATGCATTGCTGGTGTCCCAGCCCGACACCGGAGAGCAGGCGCTGGAAATCGCCGACATGCTCATCAGATCGGGCGCGCTCGACGTCATCGTCATCGACTCGGTCGCCGCGTTGGTCCCGCGCGCCGAGATCGAGGGCGAGATGGGTGATTCGCACGTCGGCCTGCAGGCCCGACTGATGAGCCAGGCGCTGCGCAAACTGACCGGCGCGCTCAGCCAGACCAAGACCACCGCGATCTTCATTAACCAGCTCAGGGAGAAGGTCGGGGTGATGTTCGGCTCACCCGAGACGACCAGTGGTGGGCGCGCTCTGAAGTTCTACGCCTCGGTCCGGCTCGATGTCCGGCGGATCGAGACCCTCAAGGACGGCACCGATCCGGTGGGCAACCGTGTCCGCATCAAGGTCGTCAAGAACAAGGTGGCCCCGCCGTTCAAGCAGTGCGATGTCGATCTCATCTTCGGCCTCGGCATCAGTCGCGAGGGCGGGCTCATCGACATGGGTGTCGATCACGGCATCGTGCGCAAGTCCGGCGCTTGGTACACGTACGAGGGCGACCAACTCGGTCAGGGCAAGGAGAACGCGCGCGCGTTCCTTCGGGACAACCCCGATCTGGCCGACGAGATCGAGAAGAAGATCAAGGAGAAGCTGGGCATCGGTGCACGGCTCGATGTTGAAGTGCCAACCGCACCGGTTGTGCCCGACGGCTTCTGATGAGTGATCACAATGAGCCGGCGCGCGGCCGGGGGCGGCGGCGCACCGGCGAGAGCGACAGCGGCCAAAAGCTCGGCAGGCAATCGCCGATTACCGATCCGGAGAAGGCGCGCGCAATCTGCCTTAAACAGCTGTCTTGGGCGCCGCGCACTCGGTCACAGCTGGCCCGGGCGATGCGCCGCCGTGGAGTTACCGACGAGGTCGCCGCGCGGATCCTGGCGCGCTTCGAGGACGTGGGCCTCATCGACGACGCGGCTTTTGCCGCGGCGTGGGTGGAGAGCCGACATGTGGGGCGCAGCGTCGGTCGCCGCAAGCTTGCGCAAGAACTGCATAACCGGGGTGTGGCCGGCACGATTGTCCGCGAAGCCGTCGATGCGCTCCCGGCGGAGATCGAGCGGGCGACCGCGTACGCGCTGGTTAACCGCCGCTTGCCAAGCACCGCGGGTCAGCCGGCCGCGCTACGAGCACGGCGCCTGGCCGGCATCCTGGCACGCAAGGGCTATCCGGCCGGTCTCGCGTACGACGTCGTACGTGACGCGCTGGCTGCCGAAGGTCAAGAGCTGCCCGAGGTCGATATCCCGGACGAACTGGACGAGCTGGACGCCGGCGGTCGATGAGCTCGGACTCCCGTGAGCTTTGCGTTGGCTGAGCGGCGTGTCGGCGGGGTAAGGCCGGGACGTGCTCGGATCCGCCTAGCGCTCAGAACGGAGCCGCAAAGGCCCCAAATACGGCAAACCGCTGGTCGTGGGCGCGGTAGTTTGCCCGCCGCTCCCGATTCGGTGCGGATCCTTGACCGGATCGTTATGGGGATCTAGCCTCGCTCACAGTGAGGGATTCGCCTGCAGCCAGCGGTGAAGCCACCTGAAATCACCATCGAATACGACAACTAGCCCGGCCTAGCGGCCGGATACCAGCATCAAACACCGGCGCCGAACCGGCGTCCGGAGCCGAGCTAGGCGGGGCCGCCCAACGGTCACCGTCTAGTTGAGTTATCTCGGATCCGGGCCAACCTGAGCGAGGCGCCGGAGTATCGGGCGCAGCCCTGCTGCCGACCCGGCCGCCGGCGGTGATTGGCCTTACCGCACCGGCAAATGGCGTGACTCCCTCACACCGTCCGCTTCCGCGCGGCAATGCCCAGCGGAGCGCCGGTCCGCGAACCGCGGGCCACGAGTGGAGGGAGATGGGCATGCCGGACAGTGCGTTCGGGATCGTTATTGCCGCATTGGCCGGCGCCGCCATCGTGACCCTTCTGGTTTTCGCGGTCGTACTCGTACTGCGGATGGTGCTGCACCGGACATCCGGCGGGGAGGGCGACGCCGCCGCCAAGGCCGAGCTCGACGACGCGAGGCGGACCGCCGCCGACATCCGCACCCGTGCCGAGTCGGAAGCCGCCGATATCCGTAAGCAGGCGGAAGCTGCCGCCGAACAGGTGGCGGTAAGCCGGCGCGCGATCGAAGAGGAGTCGCGTGCGCTCAAAGACGACCTGCGTGAGCTGCGGCTCGACCTCGAGCGCCGGGAACACCGGCTGACCGAGCGGGAGGAACGGCTGCACGGAGAGCAGTCACAGCTTGCCGATCGCGGCCGCCAGCTCGATGAGCAAGAGATCGAGCTTGCGCATCAGCGTGACGAGTTGCTCGACATCGCCGAGGAGCGTCGGCTCATTCTCGAGCGGGTCGCCGGCCTAACCGCTGAGGCAGCTAAGGCCGAACTGATCAGTGACGTGGAGAACCAGGCGAAACGGGAAGCCGCGATCATCGTCAGGGACATCGAGAACGATGCGCGCCAGCAGGGCGAGGAGCGGGCCCGCCGGATCATTACGCTGGCCATCCAGCGATTGGCGTCCGAGCAGACCGCCGAGTCGGTGGTGTCGGTGCTGCACCTGCCCAGCGACGAGATGAAGGGCCGGATCATCGGCCGCGAAGGCCGCAACATCCGCGCGTTCGAGTCGGTCACCGGCGTCAACCTGATCATCGATGACACCCCGGAAGCGGTCCTGCTGTCCTGCTTCGATCCGGTTCGCCGGGAGATCGCCAGGCTGGCGCTGGAGACGCTGGTCCTCGACGGCCGGATCCACCCGCACCGGATCGAGGAGGTGCACGAGCGGAGCAAGGCTGAGATCGAGGGACTGTGCGCCAGAGCCGGCGAGGACGCACTGGTCGAGCTCGGCCTCACCGACATGCACCCGGAGCTGGTGGCATTGCTGGGCCGGCTGCGGTACCGCACCTCGTACGGCCAGAACGTGCTCAAGCACCTGGTCGAAAGCGGGCATCTCGCCGGGATGATGGCCAGCGAGCTCGGTCTGGACCCGCAGCAGCTCAAGCGCTGCGCGCTGCTGCACGACATCGGCAAGGCGCTGACGCACGAGGTCGAGGGCTCGCATGCGCTGATCGGCGCGGAGATCGCCCGCCGGTACGGCGAGGACGAGGACGTCGTACACGCCATCGAGGCCCACCACAACGAGGTCGAGGTTCGAACCGTCGAGGCGGTGCTCACCCAGGCGGCCGATGCGATCAGCGGCGGCCGCCCTGGCGCCCGGCGGGAGTCGCTAGAGTCCTACGTCAAGCGGCTGCAACGGCTCGAAGAGATCGCGACCGGGCACGACGGGGTGGAAAAGGTATTCGCGATGCAGGCCGGGCGCGAGGTGCGGGTCATGGTGCTGCCGGACAAGGTCGACGACATCCAGGCGCAAGTGTTGGCTCGTGATATCGCCAAGCAGGTCGAGGAGGAGCTCACCTACCCCGGCCAGATCAGGGTCACCGTGGTCAGGGAGAGCCGCTCGATCGAGATCGCCCGCTAAGCGCACCACCGCGGGCCGGTCCTTAGGGACCGCTCAAAGGCGGAGCGCTCATCGGGGACCGCTCACGCGGACCGCACATTGGGGACCGCATACCGCGGACCGGCCGGCATGTCCGCGACCGCGACTGCCACGACGACTAGCCGTACGCTTCCCAATCGTGGATACGACAGCACTTCGCGACGCATACGACACCTTTCTCTACGAAGCCGGCACCGCCACCTTTGGCCCCGATCCGGAAGACGGCTGGGGTGCCCTGCGGGTCGTTGCGCACATGGCGGTCAACGACGAACTGCTGGCCGCAACCACCCGGCAGCTCCTGGATGACGACCCTAATCCGGCCTACGACAACGCGCCCGCGCAGGATCCAGCCAATCTCGAAGCGTTCGCCAAGTCGGTCGGCGGCATGCCCGGCCTGGTCGACGCGGTCCGGGGCGGTTCGGAGGCCCTGATTCTGCTGATCGAGATCCTTGACGAGCAGGTGGCGGACACCGTAGTAGAGGTACGGATCAAGGACGGCGACGAGTACCCGATCGACGGTCCGACCCCGTGGAGCCGGATCATCCGCGCTCAGCACGCGTTCCATCTACCGGCCCACACCGATCAGCTACGGGCACTGCGGGCCTAGCACCTCGGCTCCAGCCCGCCGAGCCTGCCGCAACGCGCCATCTTAGGGATCTTGCCCGCTGCCGTACCCTGGGTGGGCCATGGCTGCACGCACGTACCAGGTTCGCACCTACGGGTGCCAGATGAACGTCCACGACTCCGAGCGGCTGTCCGGCCTGCTGGAGAGCGCGGGCTACGTCCGTGCGACCGAGGGCGAGACCCCCAGCGTCGTGGTCTTCAATACCTGCGCGGTACGGGAGAACGCGGACAACAGGCTCTACGGCAACCTCGGTCACTTGGCCCCGGTCAAGGCCGAGCACCCCGGCATGCAGATCGCGGTCGGTGGCTGCCTGGCTCAGAAGGACCGCGGCGAGATCGTCCGGCGCGCGCCCTGGGTTGACGTGGTGTTCGGCACTCACAACATCGGTTCGCTGCCGGTGCTGCTGGAGCGGGCCAGGATCGCCGAGGAAGCCCAGGTAGAGATCCACGAGGCGCTCGAGGTGTTCCCGTCGACGCTGCCGGCCCGGCGCGACTCGGCGTACGCCGCCCTGGTATCGATTTCGGTCGGCTGCAACAACACGTGCACGTTTTGCATCGTTCCGGCCCTGCGCGGCAGGGAGAAGGACCGCCGGCCTGGCGCGATCCTGGCGGAGATCGAGGCGCTCGTGGCCGAGGGCGTGCTCGAGATCACCCTGCTCGGCCAGAACGTGAACTCGTACGGCGTCGACTTCGGGGACCGGGGGGCGTTCTCTGCACTGTTGCGTGCGTGCGGGCAGATCAAGGATCTGGAGCGGGTCAGGTTCACCAGCCCGCATCCGCGCGACTTCACCGACGACGTGATCGTCGCGATGGCCGAGACGCCGAATGTGATGCCGCAGCTGCACATGCCGCTGCAGTCCGGCTCGGACGCGGTCCTGCGGGCGATGCGGCGCTCCTACCGGCAGGACCGCTATCTCGGGATCATCGAGCAGGTGCGCGCCGCGATACCGGAGGCCGCCATCACCACCGACATCATCGTCGGGTTCCCCGGCGAGACTGACGCCGACTTCGAGGACACCCTGCATGTGGTCCGGGAGGCGCGGTTTGCTGGCGCGTTCACATTCCAGTACTCGTCGCGGCCCGGCACTCCGGCGGCGACCATGCCCGGGCAGGTGCCGAAGGCCGTCGTCCAGGAACGATACGACCGGTTGATCGCGCTACAGGAGGAGATCTCCTGGGCAGAGAACCGAGCACAGCTCGGCCGGACCGTGGAGGTACTGGTCTCCGAGGGTGAGGGTCGCAAGGACGAGGCGCGCCACCGGATGTCCGGGCGGGCGCGGGACAACCGCCTGGTCCACTTCACACCCGATCCTGAGGAAGCGTCGCGTCCCGGCGACCTGGTCACGGTTGGGATCAGTTACGCGGCGCCGCACCACCTGGTGGCCGACGGCCCGGTACTCAGCCTGCGCCGCACTCGCGCCGGCGACGCGTGGGAGGCGCGCCAGGCGAGATCCGACAAGTCGGCCGCAGCGGATCCGGCGGACCAAGCGGCCCCGGCGGACCAAGCGGCCCCGGCGGACCTAACGAATCCGGCGGACCTAGCAGGCCCGGCGGCAGTGGCGCTCGGCGACCGGGAGCCCGCCGGTGGGCGCCGGCCGGTACTGCTCGGCATGCCCGCCGTACCAGCCCGCGGCTGACGGTGGACGGACCCGTCGTCGCGGTGGTGGGCCCCACCGCGGCCGGCAAGTCCGAGCTTGCGGTGAGCCTGGCGCTCGCACTGGCCGGCGAAGTGATCAACGCCGACTCCATGCAGGTATACCGGGGAATGGACATCGGCACCGCCAAGCTGCCCACCGCCGAGCGGCGGGGGGTCCCGCATCACCTGCTCGATCTGTGGCCGGTGACCCATACCGTGACCGTCGCCGAGTTCCAGCGGCTGGCCAGGGCCTGCATCGCGGAGCTCCACCGGCGGGGAGCGGTCCCGATCCTGGCCGGCGGCTCCGGGCTGTACGTGCGAGGGGTGCTCGACGATCTCGATTTCCCGGGCACCGATCCGCGACTGCGCGCCCGGCTCGAGGCCGAGTTGTCCGAGCACGGACCGGCCCCGCTGTACGAGCGGCTGCGCGCCGCCGACCCCGGGGCTGCCGACCGGATCCAGCCGACCAATGGGCGGCGCATTGTCCGCGCGCTGGAGGTGGTCGAGTTCACCGGCCGCCCATTCACCGCGACGTTGCCGAGTTATCGATATGTCTATCCGGCGGCGATTCAGATCGGACTGGATACACCGCGGTCGGAGTTGGACGAGCGGATCGCGGAGCGGGTCGACCGGATGTGGAAACTCGGGCTCATCGACGAGGTCCGACGACTGCAGGCGGACGGTTTGCGGGATGGCCGGACGGCGAGCCGGGCACTCGGCTACGTGCAGGTACTCAAGTGCCTGGCCGGGGAGTGGACCGAGGAGCAGGCCAAACGCGAGACGATCAAGGCAACCCGGCGGTTCGCCCGGCGTCAGGACTCCTGGTTCCGGCGCGATCCGCGCGTTCGCTGGCTGGCCTACGACCGTGCTGACCTGGTGGCGGCGGCGTTGGAGCTGGTCGCCCCCGTACGATCGGTCGGGTGAGCGCACCGCGCGCACCGAGCGCGCCGATCCGGTTCGTAAAGGGACACGGCACCGAGAATGACTTCGTGCTGCTGTTCGATCCCGAGCGTGCGCTGGATCTGACCCAGTGGCTGGTGGCCGCGATCTGCGACCGGCGCGCCGGGATCGGCGGCGACGGTGTGCTGAGGGTGGTGCTCGCGGCCACCGATCCGGAAGGTGCGCCGATGTCGGACCGGGCGCGCTGGTTCATGGACTACCGCAACGCGGACGGATCGGTCGCTTCGATGTGCGGAAACGGCTTGCGGGTGTTCGCCCGGTATCTGGTGGACAACTACCTTGAGCCGGCCGGGGAATTCGAGGTGGCAACCCGCGGCGGACTGATGCCGGTGCGGCTCGGCGCGACCGGCGCCGTCACCGTCGACATGGGCGGCTACCGGCTGCCCGAGCTGCCGCCGCTGACCGTCACCGCCAACGGCCGGTCGTGGCCGGCGACTGCGGTGGAGATGCCCAACCCGCATGCGGTCGCCGTCGTGGACGACCTCTCCGATCCCGGGGAGCTGGCCGAGGCGCCGGTGGTCAGCCCACCGGGCGCGTTTCCCGACGGCGTGAACGTCGAGTTCGTACTGGCCAAGGACGACCGCCAGCTGGTCATGCGAGTGCACGAGCGCGGCGTGGGGGAGACCCGGTCGTGCGGGACCGGCGCCTGCGCCGCCGCGGTGGTGCTTGCCGCTGGCGCCCCTGGCAGCAGGGTGGTCGACGTACCGGGCGGCCGGCTGACCGTTGCGATCCGGGCCGATCGGCACGTCGAGCTCACCGGGCCCGCGGTGCTGCTTGCCGCGGGCGAGCTTGACCCCGCGGCGCTGCTTGCCGCGGGGCGAGCTTGACCTCGCGGCACTCGTGGACGGGCGGACGTGAAGTACCGAGTTCACCGGGTACGGGCAGAGGACTGGACGCGGATCAAGCCACTCCGGCTGGCCGCGCTTGCCGACACCCCGGTCGCGTTCGTCGAGCGTTACGAGGACGCGGCCGCCTTCCCGGACGCCGAGTGGCAGTTCCGCGCCGAGCGAGCCGCCCGAGACACGAACATGCAGGTGCTCGCGGCCAGCAGTGACGGCGACTGGGTCGGCATGATGAGCGCGTTCATCCCGGAGGACGAACCGCGCCGGGCAAAGCTGGTCGGTGTCTGGGTTCATCCGGATCACCGCGGCCGAGCGGCCGGAGTGGCCCAGCTCCTGCTCGACACGGTGCTGAACTGGGCGCGGGACGAGGTCGGTGTCGATCGAATCGATCTGCAGGTCACCGAAACAAACACCCGGGCGATCGCGTTCTACCTGCGCCATGGCTTCGTACGCAACGGCAAGGACGAGCCGTACCCGCTGGATGAATCACTGGTCGAGTGGGGTATGTCCCGAACGCTCTAAGCGATCACTCGCCGAAACCGAGATGCCACCGGTCGGTGGCCTGTGTCACGCTTGACGGAACAGCGTGCAGCTGAGAAAGGCGATCACGAGTCCCCATGACATCCGCGTACGACATCTCGCCGAACGGCGATCCCGGGGTGCGGCCCGACGACAGCGACCAGCAGGACCTGGCCGACCGGCAGGCGCTGCGGCGGGTTGCCGGCCTGTCCACCGAGCTCGCGGACATCACCGAGGTCGAGTACCGCCAGCTGCGACTGGAGCGGGTGGTCTTGATCGGGGTTTGGACCGAGGGCACCGCAAGCGAGGCGGACTACTCGCTGGCCGAGCTGGCTGCACTTGCCGAAACCGCAGGCAGCCAAGTCCTCGAGGGCTTGATCCAGCGCCGGGACAAGCCGGACCCGGCCACCTATATCGGGTCGGGCAAGGCTCGCGAACTGCGTGAGATCGTGGTCTCTTCGGGCGCCGACACCGTGATCTGCGACGGCGAGCTCACCCCGGGGCAGCTGCGCCAGCTCGAGGACGTGGTGAAGGTCAAGGTCATCGACCGGACCGCGCTGATCCTGGACATCTTCGCCCAGCACGCGAAGAGCCGGGAGGGCAAGGCCCAGGTTGCGCTCGCGCAGATGGCGTACATGCTGCCCAGGCTGCGCGGCTGGGGCGAGTCCATGTCCCGGCAGGCCGGTGGCCGGGTCGCCGGCGGCGGTGGCATCGGTACCCGCGGACCTGGCGAGACGAAGATCGAGACCGATCGTCGCCGGATCCGCAACCGGATGGCCAAGCTCCGGCGCGAGATCGCCGATATGACGGTGTCCCGCGGCACCATGCGGCAGGAGCGCCGGCGGAACTCGGTGCCGGCGGTCGCGATCGCGGGCTACACGAACGCCGGCAAGTCCTCCCTGCTCAACCGTCTGACCGGGGCGGGCGTGCTGGTCGAGGACGCGCTGTTCGCAACGCTCGACCCGACCGTGCGCCGGGCCGAGACCTCGACCGGTCGCACCTACACGCTGGTCGACACGGTCGGCTTCGTCCGGCATCTGCCGCACCAGCTGGTCGAGGCGTTCCGGTCGACGCTCGAAGAGGTTTCCGACGCGGATCTCGTGCTGCACATCGTGGACGGCTCGAACCCCGAGCCGGAGTCGCAGCTGGCCGCTGTGCGCGAGGTGTTCGCCGAGATCGGCGCCGACCAGGTGCCCGAGATCGTAGTGATCAACAAGGCCGACATCGCCGATCCGGATGTGATCGCACGGTTGCTCCGACGCGAGCCGCACTCGGTCGTGGTATCGGCCCGCACCGGCCGCGGCATCCCAGACCTGCTGGCCGCGATCGAGCGGGATCTGCCGCGCCTCCAGATCGAGGTCGACGCGCTGGTCCCGTACGCGCTGGGCGGCCTGGTCTCCCGGGTCCACGAGCACGGTGAGGTGCTGGCCGAGGAACACACCGAGGTCGGCACCCGGCTGCGCGCCCGGGTCGACCCGGCCCTGGCCGCCGAACTCGACCGGTACGCGGCGAACGGCCAACGCCGCTAGGCCCGCTCTGCGCGCTTTGCCTCCCGCGATGTTCTGACGGCGAGGCGTGCCCGGAGCGGATCGCTATGGTGCGGCGATGGATAGCCAGCACCTGCGGGGTCTTGTCGATATCGCGCTGTCCGCGGTCGAAGCGGGCGGGGAACAACGCGGCGGTGGGCCGGCGCCCGCGGTCGAGCCGGCTGAGCTGGCGGACCAGGTTCGGGCAGCGCTGGCGGAACCGGCCGGGGTCCTGCCGGCAACCGGGGTCGGCGACGAGGCGGCGCTCGCGACCTTGACCGAAGTGTTCGCGGCCGTATCCGTTGACCCGGCCCATCCGCTGGCGGCGGCGCACCTGCACTGCCCGCCGCTGCCGGTCGCGGTCGCCGCCGACCTGGTGGCCGGCCTGCTCAACCAGTCCGTCGACTCCTGGGACCAGGGCCCGGCGGCGATCACGTTCGAGCGCGAGGTGGTGCGCGCGCTGGCCCAGCTCGCCGGCTTGGACCCGGCCCGAGCCGGCGGCGCAATCACGACCGGCGGGAGCGAGTCGAATCTGACCGGCCTGCTGCTGGCTCGCGATGCCGGGCACCGACAGATCATCTGTTCCGAGCACGCGCACTTCTCGATCCATCGAGCCGCGGCCACCCTCGGCCTGAGCGGTGACGCGGTGATCACCGTGCCGGCCGATGCCGAGCACCGGATGAACCCGCCCGCGTTGGCCGCGGCCCTGACCGGCCGCGCACCAGGCAGCGCGACGGTGGTGGCCACGGCTGGGACCACTGGGACCGGCAGCATCGACCCGCTCCCGGTGATCGCGGACATCACGGCCGAGCACCGCGCCTGGTTGCACGTGGATGCGGCGTACGGTGGCGGCGCGCTGTTCTCGGACCGGCTCACGCCGCTACTGGCCGGGCTAGAGAAGGCCGACTCGATCGCGCTGGATCTACACAAGATCGGTTGGCAGCCGGTGCCGGCCGGTGTGTTCCTGGTCGCCGAC
>DATFRM010000326.1:0-4727 GCA_035263265.1 Actinomycetes bacterium | reverse complement strand
CCGTTCGTACCGCTACTCCGGACGAGCCGCTGCGGGACGCGGCCAGGGAGATGGCGGCGCACTGGATCAGGCACCTTCCGGTCGTCGTGAACGACCAGGTGGTCGGGGTGCTGAGCATGCGGGACGTGACCGGCGTGTTCGCCGCGCTGTCCAAGGACCCGACCGGTACCGATCTCGACGTCGATCAGCTCGTCCGGGAGCGGCGGCTGGCCCGGATCGAGGCCGGCGACCTCGACTGATCGCGTCCGGTGGACAGAGCGATCATGAGCGAGACCGACGACCGGGACTGGGACGTTCCAGTACTCCCCGAGCAGACCGTGGACGACACCGATGCTGCTTGGGGTGAGGGCGGCAAGTCCGATGAGCGAGACCAAGATGATCTCGAACGGCTACTGGAAGATCGGCCGCCACACTACGACCGGTAGGGTCGGTTGGCGGGCCCAGGTGCCACACATATAGAGGAGACCCAGTGGGTCGAGGTCGTCGATCCGTCCTGACTACCCTGCTTGCGTTCGGCCTTCTCGTAGCCGGATGTGCTACCGACGACACATCGACGAGTCAGGCGAGCCCGACGGCCCCGACCACACCGGCCACGACGCTGAGCCATTCGGCGAGCTCCCCGGCCGCAAACGCCGTGCACCCAGACTGCGTGGAGCCGGCCGAGCAAGCGAGCGCGATCCGGTTCCGCAATAGTGCGGGCGTCCGGCTCGTGGGCGTCATGCTCGGTGAGGGGCGTACTGGGATCCTGCTCGGCCACCAGCTCCGCAGCAGCCTGTGCGAATGGATGGACGTCGCGCGCGACCTGGCCGATCGCGGATATCGGGTGCTGGCGATCGACTTCGGTGGGTTCGGCGAGTCCGAGTCGGCGGCAAGCGGCCGTACGCTCCGCGAGGACGTCCTGGCGGGGATCGCACAGCTCAGGCGGGCTGGGTCAGATCGGGTCGTGCTGATCGGATCGTCGATGGGCGGTACCGCCGTCGTGGCTGCCGCACCCGAGGCGAAGGTACGGCTCGCGGCGGTGGTGAGTCTGTCTGGCCCGGCGCAGTTCGGCGAACTCGACGCGGGAGCGGCGGCCCGAAGGCTGACCGTGCCGGCGTACTTTGCCGTTGGCGAGCAGGATGGGTCGTTCACGGATAGCGCGCGGCAGATGTACGCCGCGGCCGGCTCGAAGATCAAGAGGCTGAAGATCTACCCCACCAGCGCGCACGGTACCCAGCTGACCGAAGATCAAAGCATCTACGCCGACCTGCTCCATTTCCTAGATCGAGTAGCGCCGGCCCGCTGAGCTCGTCGGTGCAGTTGATCTTGCTGGATCCGACCGAGGTGTTGGCGATCGACGCCGCGATGCCGCATCATTGGCACTCGAAGGGGTAGAGTGCCAACCCGGAGGAAGCCCAGTGCCGACGTATCAGTACGCGTGCACCGCCTGCGACGAGCGGCTCGAAGTTGTGCAGCGGTTCAGCGACGACCCGCTGACCGAGTGCCCGCGCTGCGGCGAGCGGCTGCGCAAGGTGTTCTCGCCGGTTGGCGTCGTGTTCAAGGGTTCCGGGTTCTACCGCACCGATTCGCGGGCGGCCGCGAACGGGAACGGTTCTGCGAAGAGCGCATCCGGGAGCACCGAGACAGGTAGCTCGGATGGCTCGGCCAAGTCCGATTCGTCCGCGAAATCAGCCGGTGGCGAGGGCGGCTCCGGTAGCGGCTCGGCGGGTTCGAGTGGCTCCTCTTCCAGCGCTAAGACGGCGACCAAGACGTCCTAGCTAAGCGTTCGCGCCACTCCGTCGACCGGTTAGCTACGAGCGTCAACCCGCTTGCCAAGATCTGTGGATAGGTCCACGGCGTGCTGTGGAGGGGTTCCCGGGCCTGTCGCGCGATCGCAGTACTGTCCTGCCCATGACCGCCGCCGCAGTCGAGTCCCCGGCCTCGTCCAGTGTCACGGCCGAGCCGGCCCTCCAACCCGAGCCGCGTCCATCGACGTTGACCGTCCTGCCTGAGCACGCACGCGCAGAGATCGGTGTGATCGGCGGTTCGGGTTTCTACTCGTTCCTCGACGACGTCACCGAAATCGATATCGACACGCCGTACGGAAAGCCGAGCGACCCCATCGTGATCGGTGCGGTCGCTGGTCGGCGGGTCGCGTTCGTGCCTCGGCACGGGCGCGACCACCGGTTCCCACCGCATCGCATCCCGTACCGGGCCAACCTGTGGGCTCTTCGTGCGCTCGGAGTTGGCCAGGTGCTGGGGCCGTGCGCAGTCGGCAGCCTGCGTCCTGAGCTCGGTCCGGGCGCGCTGGTCATTCCCGATCAGTTGGTGGACCGTACGACGTCCCGGACCCAGACGTACTTCGACGGTCCGCCGGCGAAGGTCGTGCACGTGGCGTTCGCCGACCCGTTCTGTCCGGTAGGGCGCGAGGTGGCGGCCCGCGTATCCAGCCAAGCTGGCTGGTCGGTGTCGCCGGCCGGCACGCTGGTTGTCATCGAGGGGCCGCGGTTCTCGACTCGAGCCGAGTCGCGGTGGTATTCGGGTCAGGGCTGGTCGATCGTCGGCATGACGGCGCATCCCGAGGCCATCCTTGCTCGCGAGCTGGAGCTGTGCTTCACCACGCTGGCGCTCATTACTGACCACGACGCGGGCGTCGACGGCGGTGCGGCGGTCAGCCATGCCGAAGTGCTTCGGGTATTCGGCGAGAACGTGGCCCGACTCCGGGACGTGCTGCTGGACGTGATCGCGGCGATGCCGACCGAGCGGGTCTGCCGGTGCAAGAACGCACTCGAAGGACTGGAGACCGGTATCGAGCTGCCCTGATCGACGGACAAGAGGGGGTAACGGGGAGAAGGGGGAACTACGGGGAGCGCCACATGGCTGGTTGGGAACCGGACCGACATGTCGGACCGGGCGTCGGGTTGGGTGGGCGGTACGGCACCGGCGGTGCGCAAGAGGGTCGCGGAGCGGGCCAGGACAGATGGTTAGCGGGCCTGGTCGACGTGCTGACCGAGCGCCGTCGCTGGGTCATCGCGGCACTCGTCGCCGGATCGGTCGGCGCCGCTCTCTACGCATTGGCACCGCCCGATCCGGCAAGTCGCGCCGTGCTGGCCGCCGCTCGGGACCTAGCTGCCGGTGCCCCGCTGGCGGCGGACGATGTCACCGCGGTACGGATGCCGGCCGGCGCGGTGCCCAGCGGTGCGTTGACGCCGGGTACCTGGTCCGATGGCCTCCTGCTTACCGGTCCGATCCGCCGCGGTGAGGTGCTGACCGATGTCCGCACCCTCGGTCCGGACCTGCTCGACGCGCTGGCCGCCGGGTCGAGCGGATCCGGCCAGGACGGCATCGAGCTGGTCGCGACGCCGGTACGGCTCGCGGATCCGGGCACTGCCGAACTTCTCCGTACCGGGCAGCTTGTCGACGTGCTGGCCGCTGCTCCGCCACAACTTGATCCGATCAGCGGCGACGCGGTGCCCCTAGACGGGAGCGGGGGCAGCGGATTCGGCTTCGGCTCGGCGCGAGTAGTCGCGGCCGCGGTTCGCGTGATCGCCGTACCGGCACCGGACGACGGCGACCTGCTCGGCCGCGCGCCGGGCTCCGACGGCCCGTTGATCGTGCTCGCGACCACCTCCGCAACGGCGGCGACGCTAGCCGCCGCCGCTACGAGTGCGCGGCTGTCCGTCGTCATCCGAGCGCGCGCTCCACCATGAGCCGAGCCGCCGCGAGCCGAGCCGCCACCGGCCAAGCCGGCGCGGGCCGATCCGCCGGGGGCTGATCCGCCACGCCCCTGACCACCGTGAGCGAGTCGGCGGAGCTGGCGTGACGTGGTCGCCGTGCCATCCGGCCAACCGGCCGTCCCGGCTGACCGCGAGCAACCGCTGCTCCGCCTTCTCGCGCACCGCGGCGGTAGTCACAACCAGCAGCTCGTCACCGTGCCTGAGCACGGTCGAGCCGCCCGGTACCAGATGGCGTCCGTCCCGCACGATCAGGCTGAGTACGGCGCCAGGAGGGAGCCGCAGCTCGAACACCTCAACCCCATGGAGCGCGGAGTCGTCCGGAATGCGCACGGTCAGCACGTCCGCGCCGAGCTCACCAAGCGGCGCGACATCGACCTCGACATCGCGGGTCGAGTCGGTCGCGCCAAGCCCAAGCCAGCGCGCCATCCACGGCAGCGTCGGCCCCTGCACGATCGTGAAGATCACTACCAGGATGAAGACGAGGTTGAAAAGCCGCAGGCTGTCCGGTACGTCGGACACCACCGGGACGGTGGCCAGCACGATGGGTACCGCCCCGCGCAGGCCCGCCCAAGACACCAGCACCTGTTCCCGCCACGGGAAGCCGAACGGCCAGGTGCTGACTACCACCGACACTGGTCGCGCGAGCAGCAGCAGGACCGCACCGATCGCTAGCGCGGGTACTGCCTGCGCGCCCAGATCCGAAGGATTGGCCAGCAAACCGATCATTACGAATAGTCCGATCTGGGCCATCCAGCCGAGCCCGTCGGCGAACCCACGGGTCGCGATGCCGTGCGGTAGTCGTGCGTTACCAAGCACCAATGCCGCCACATAGGTCGCTATGAACCCGCTCTCGTGCAGTGAGGCCGCCGCCGCGTATGCCAGGACCGTGAGCGCCATGACCGCGATTGGATACAAACCGGAGGCCGGCAGTGCGATTCGACGTAGCGACCACGCTCCCAGCCAACCCACCGCGAGCCCCGTGATCGTGCCGCCCACCAGCTCGTATGTGAT
>DATFRM010000325.1:0-2785 GCA_035263265.1 Actinomycetes bacterium | reverse complement strand
CGGTCAGCCGTCAGGCGTCCGCCAGCCGACCGGGATGGCGGCGCCCTACGAAGACGGCAAGTCTGGGGCGACCGGTACCGAGGAACCCGCCACGGCGGCCAGTTCGGTCCAGGTCAAAGTCTTCGTCAGCGGTGCCCCATCGTGGTTGTCGGTGACCGGAACGAACGGCAAGCAGTTGTTCAGGGGCACCCTGCAGGGGGGTACGCACAAGACCTTCGCCGACCGTAAGGCGATCAGCCTGATCATCGGCAACGCGGGCGCGGTCCGGCTGGTCGTCAACGGCGTAGATATCGGCGCGGTGGGCAAATCCGGCGAGGTTGTCCGGCTGAGCTACTGGCCAGGCGACCCGTCCGGCGGAGGCTGACCGCTCGCCGTTCCGGGCCGATCACGGCGGCGCGCCGGGGGCGCTGCCGTAGGCTTCCACCGTGTCCCAGACCCGCACCGTGTCCGTGGTCACGCTCGGCTGCGCTCGCAATGAGGTCGACTCGGAAGAGCTGGCCGGCCGGCTGGCCGCGGACGGCTGGCGGCTGGTCGAGGACGCCGAAGATGCCGAGGTAGTCCTGGTCAACACCTGCGGTTTCGTCGAGGCGGCGAAGAAGGATTCGATCGACACACTGCTCGCCGCCGCCGAGCTCAAGCGGCAAGGGACCGCTACCTCGGTGATCGCGGTCGGCTGCCTGGCCGAGCGATACGGCCAGCAACTGGCCACCGCGCTGCCCGAGGCGGACGCCGTGCTCGGCTTTGACGACTACCCGGATATCTCCGCCCGGCTGCATTCGGTCGTCGGCGGCGAGCAGCACGTCTCGCACGTACCGCAAGATCGCCGCAGCCTGCTGCCGATCGCTCCGGCAGCCCGGGCTGCTGGTCGCGGCTCCGATCGGGCACTGGGTGATGGGGTCCGCGCGCCATGGATCACTGCGCCCCGGCTGCGACTGGGCGGCGGGCCAGTGGCGCCGATCAAGCTGGCCACCGGCTGCGACCGGCGCTGCAGTTTCTGCGCGATCCCGAGCTTTCGGGGCGCCTTCGTGTCCCGGCGCCCGACCGAGATCCTGACCGAGGCGCGGTGGCTCGCCGGCACCGGGGTACGGGAGCTGGTCCTGGTCTCGGAGAACTCCACCTCGTATGGCAAGGACCTGGGCGACCTCCGGCTGCTCGAGACGCTCCTGCCGGAGCTGGCCGCCGTCGACGAGATCGAGCGGATCCGGGTCAGCTACCTGCAGCCGGCCGAGCTCCGTCCGGGTCTGGTCGACGTAATCGCCGGCACGACCGGGGTGGCGCCGTACTTCGATCTGTCGTTCCAGCACGCTAGCGGCGCGATCTTGCGCCGGATGCGCCGGTTCGGCGACTCGGCACGGTTCCTCCAGCTACTCGACCAGATCCGGCAGCGCTGCCCGCAGGCAGGCGTGCGGTCGAACTTCATCGTCGGGTTCCCGGGCGAGTCCGACGCCGACTACGCCGAGCTCGAGCGGTTCCTGACCGAGGCCCGGCTGGACGCCATCGGCGTGTTCGGCTATTCCGACGAGGACGGGACCGAGGCTGCGGGATTCACCGGCAAGCTCGACGCGCGGCTGATCGCCGACCGGGTCAGCCGGCTGACCATGCTGGCCGAGGAACTGACCGCGCAGCGGGCCGAGGAGCGGATCGGCGAGATCGTGGACGTTCTGGTCGAGGAGACCGGCCACGACGGCGAGGACACCGAGTTCGACGGGCGCGCGGCACACCAGGCTCCAGAGGTCGACGGGATCACCTTCCTCCGCCCGCCGCAGGACCCGGATGCCGGCGCCATGTGGTCGCTGATCCGGGTCGGGTCGATGGTCAAGGCCCGAGTGGTTGCCGCGTCCGGGGTGGACGTCATCGCGGAGGTGATCGCCGACCCCTCGGGTCCGGACCGAGCGAAGGCGGGACCGGACCGGTGAGCGCGGACGATCCACCCGCCGACCCGCCCGCTGATCCGATCGCAGCTCCGGCCACGGCCGTCGGCGTCTGGAACGCCGCGAACGCCATCACCATCTCTCGGCTAGCGCTAGTACCGGTCTTCGCGGTGCTGCTGTTCCACGACGGCGGCGAGGACAGCGGCTGGCGGATCGCGGCTTTGGCGGTGTTCGCGATCGCGACGGTAACCGACCGCCTGGACGGCGAACTCGCTCGGCGGCGGGGGCTGATCACCGACTTCGGCCGGATCGCGGATCCGATCGCAGACAAGGCGCTGATCGGGACGGCGCTCATCGGCCTATCGGTGCTCGGTGAGCTGCCCTGGTGGGTCACCGTGGTGGTGCTGGTGCGCGAGGTCGGCGTGACCCTGTTGCGGTTCTGGGTGATCAGGCACGGAGTGATTCCGGCCAGTCGGGGCGGGAAGGTCAAGACCGCGTTGCAGGCGCTGGCGATCGGCCTGTACATCCTGCCGCTGGAGGGGGGGGCCCACGGCGCCGCGGTCGCGGTGATGGCCGCCGCGGTGGTGGTAACCGTGGTGACCGGCGTGGACTACGTGGCGAGGGCCATCCGGCTGCGCCGAAGCAGCCAAACCGGGCGGGCCTAGGCCGTCCCATGCCGTCCAGCCCAGGTCAGTCCCTTGCGGCCGAGCTCGTGTCCATCCTGTCCACTCGGGCGCAGTCGGTCGCGGTCGCCGAATCGCTGACCGGCGGCCTGATCGCCGCCGCGATCACCGACGTACCGGGCGCTTCGGTCGTGTTCCGCGGCGGAGTGGTCGCTTATGCCACCGATACCAAGCACAGCCTGCTCGGCGTTGACGACCGTTTGCTGGCCGAGGCTGGTGCGGTAGACGCCC
>DATFRM010000324.1:0-4355 GCA_035263265.1 Actinomycetes bacterium | reverse complement strand
ATCGCGGTGGATCTGCTCGGCCCGCGGCATCTCGATCTCGCCGAGCGCGACCGCGATGCCCAGCGCGGTGGTCGAGTTGGATACATCCATCGACTTGAGCGTGTCCTCGGTCCACACGTCATGCCCGCGCCGGCGGGCGTCGGCGATGGTGTCCATCGTCAGCAGCGGGGTCTTGGTCTGCGCGTAGTGCACGTTGGCCGGGTCGTCGATGCCGGCGACCTTCATCGCCTCGCGGACGCCGGCCGCCACCTTCTCCACCATCGGCGGCCGGCCAATGTCCTCCGGCAGGATCGGCTCGCTCATCGCGACCCCGACCGAGACCCGCGGCTCGTCCGACTGGCCGTAGCGGCCGGGCGGCGCATACGCAAAGATCGTCGCGTGCGGCGAGAGCACGCCGTCGGTGCCGCCGGACCACACCAGCGGTACCTGCTTGGCCTCCTCCACGCTTCGACTTCCCCGGTCCAGCAGCACATCGCGAAACGCGCGGTCGGCCAGGATCCGGGTGTAGTCGTTGACGCCCCCGTTGCCCTCGGTCTTGCCGATTACCGCTAGCACGTCATCGGCGCCGAATGTCCCCTCGTCGACGAGCTTGGCCAGCCCCGATGCGTCGGAGACGCTCTCGATCCCGACCTTGTGCACCTCGATCGGTCTGGGCACGGCTACCCCCTTAGCTAGCGCGGACAATGGTGCCGTAGCGGCCGGCCACCGCGTCGGCGATTCGATCCAGCGACGTGATCACCGCGAACCGGCCGCCGCGGCGGACGAATCGGATCGCGGCAGTGACCTTCGGCCCCATGCTGCCAGCGCCGAACTCGCCGGCGTCGGCCAGCTCGGCCAGCGCGTCGGCGCCGATCTCCCCGACCTGCGCCGCCCGCGGGGTGCCGTAACCGGTCATCACGTGGTCCACGTCGGTGGCGATCACCAGCGCGTCGGCGGCCAGGGTCGGTGCCAGGATCGCCGCGGCGAGATCCTTGTCGATCACCGCTTCGACGCCGCGGAGCACCCCGGCTTGGTCGCGGACTACCGGAACCCCACCACCGCCCGCGGCAACCACGATGTACCCGGCGTCCATCAGCGCCCGGGCGGGCGGTGCGTCCATGATCTCCAGCGGCTCCGGTGACGGCACCACCCGGCGCCATCCCTTCGCTCCGAAGTCGACCCAGTGCTGTCCGGCGTCCCGGTACCCGGCCACCTCTTCCGCCGGTAGGAACCGGCCCACCGGCTTCGTCGGGTTCGCGAACGCCGGATCCGCCGCGTCCACCAGGGTGCGGCTCACCACCGTGACCACCCGCCGGCGCAGACCGCGCTCGGCCAGCTCGTGTTCGAGCGCGTTCAGGATCAGCAAGCCGATCGTGCCCTGGGTCTGGGCGCCGCACCAGTCGAGCGAAACCGGTGGTACGACGTGCGCGGCCAGCTCGTTCTTGACCAGCAGATTGCCCACCTGGGGACCGTTGCCGTGGGTGAGCACCACCTCGACGCCTTGGCCGACCAGCTCCGCGACCCGCTTCATGGCCAGCTCGACCGCAAGCTGCTGGGCCTGCTGGGTGGCGGACCCGTCGGGCCCGGTCATCGCGTTTCCCCCCAGAGCGATCAACACTCGCACGGCTGTGACTCTAGGAGGCGGCACCGGACCCGACATGGGCGCGTCTTGCCCATCCGCCGATCCGGTGATCGTCACTTGGTGCCGGTGCCGGTGCCGGTGGAGGTGCCGCCGACCGGGTCGGTACCAGCCGACCCGGCCAGCTCGGCCAGCACCGAGCCGTTGTGCTCACCCAGCACCGGCGGAGCGTGGTGAGCGAGACCGCGCTCGGTGCCGTCGAGGTCGAACAGCCGCAGCGGCGGCCCGGGCAGCGTGATCAGGCCGAGGCTGGCGTGCTCGACGTCCATCAGCAACCGCTGCGAGCGGGTCTGGTCCCATCCGTACACCCGGTCCAAGCTGCGCACCTCGCCGGCCGGCACCCCGATCTCCTCCAGCCGCGGCAGCCAGTAGCTGGTGGGGTGCGCGCCGAACGCCGTCTCGACCAGCGCCACCAGCTCGGGCCGGCGACGTACTCGGTCGGCGTTCGTGGCGAACCGTTCGTCGTCAGCCAGCGAGACCATGGGCGCGAACCGGCGCCACAGCGCCTCGCTGCCGACCGAGATCTGCACGATCCCATCCGCGGTATGGAAGGCGCCGTAGGGGCAGATCGACGGGTGGTGGTTGCCCTGAGCGGTGCCGACCTCACCTGCGACGGTGTAGCGGGTGCCCTGGAACGCGTGCACGCCGACCACGGCTGCCAACAGCGACGTGCGCACCGTGCCGCCGCGCCCGGTCCGTTCCCGCTCGTGCAGGGCAGCAAGCACGCCATAGGCGCCGTACATCCCGGCGAGCAGGTCCGCGATCGGTACGCCGACCCGGGTCGGCTGGTCCGGCGCCGGCCCGGTCAGGCTCATCAGCCCGGCCTCGCCTTGGGCGATCTGGTCGTAACCGGGCCGGCCGCCCTCCGGGCCGTCATGTCCGAACCCGGTAATGGACAGGACCACCAGGCGCGCGTTTAGCTCGTGCAGGCGCGCGATCGGAAAGCCGAGGCGGTCGAGCACGCCGGTGCGGAAGTTCTCCACCAGCACGTCCGCGTGCTCCACCAGCCCCGTCAGCGCCGCCCGGCCGGCGGCCGACTTCAGGTCCAGGACGACCGACTCCTTGTTCCGATTACAAGACAGGAAGTAGGTCGCCTCCGGTGCATCGGCCGGGCCCACGAACGGCGGCCCCCAGCCGCGGGAGTCGTCACCACTGGGGCTCTCGATCTTGATAACCCGGGCGCCAAGATCGCCCAGCATCATCGCCGCGTGCGGGCCGGCCAGTGCCCTGGACAGATCGAGTACGACCAGGCCGTCGAGCGGTCCGGGCACGGCGTCCTCCCCAGTGTTGCGCGGATGCGGCCAGCTCAGGCTAGTAGTCCCGTCCGCTAGCGTCGCCAACCGTGCCCTCCGCTGTTCCGTACGCCGACCTCGCCGAGAGGATCCGGCAGCGCGAGCCCCGCTGCGGCTCGGTCCGGGTGGTCGCGGTCGACGGTGTAGCCGGAGCGGGCAAGTCCACGATCGCTACCGAGTTGGCCGGGGTGCTTGGCGGTGCACGGATCATGTCGACCGACGATCTCGCGAGTCACGAGCAACTGTTCGAGTGGTGGCCGGTGCTGGTCGCTGAAGTGCTCGAGCCGCTCTCGATGGGCCGAACCGGGCACTACCGGCCCTACGACTGGTCGAAGCGGGATTACCGGGAACCGCGTGCGGTCCCGGTGGCATCGGTGCTCGTCGTCGAGGGTGTCGGCGCCGGACGGCGCGAGTTGGCGCGCTGGCTGTCTTACCTGATCTGGGTCGACGCGGACGTGGCCGCCGCGCACGAGCGTGGGCTACGGCGGGACCTCGCGGCGCTCGGTCCGGACCGGCACGACGAGCAGGTCCGGTTCTGGGCGGTGTGGGCGCCGGCCGAGCGTGTCCATTTCGCTGCCGACCCGACCATCGATCGCGCCGACTTCATCGTGCGGACGTGACCGCGGTCAGCGGACTTGGTGGCCGGCTACCCGGAGCGCGTTGATCGCAAGCCGCACATCACCCTCGCGCACGAGGACGTAATCGGTGGTGTACGTGGACAGCGCGTACACCGGGACCTTCGCCGCTACCAGCGGAGTGAGCAACGAGTCGAGGATGCCGACGAGCCCGGTGTCGAGCGGGCCCTCGATCTTGAAAGCACGCCAGCCCTGGTCGACGTCCGCCCCCTCCGGCGCATCGGCGAGCCGGCAAACCACGGTGATCACGTCCGGATCGGCGGTGACCGAGTACAACGGCGTACCCGCCAGCAGCGGCGGCGGAGTATCAGCCTGCAGTCGGCAGACGGCCATCTCGTCCTCGAGGAGCGCGACGTGCAGGTTCGGAGGCAACAGCATGCGGGCGATCCTCTCCTGTACCGGCGCCTGCGGTCATCCCCCACGGCCGTACCTACCGCTGCATCCGATCATTACCCGCGGTGCGTGCAAACGATCACCTTGTTTGGGCGAATTGTTACGCAACAACGGCAGTAATGATCGAAAACGGAGCCCAGCGCTGATCGAAAACGGAGCTCAGCCGAGGTCGCGACAAGCGGCTCAGCGGAGATCGAGGTCGGCGTGCGGTCGCCCGGCCAACCGCCGGTATCCGGGACCGCGATCGAAGAACAGCTGCTGGCCGGCCGGCCAGTCGGCCGCCTGGTCCGCGCGCATCCGGTCTCGCAGCCGAGCCGTCTCGTCGAAGTCGACCGGGGGCAGCGCCCCCTCGCCGATCCCCGCGGTCACCGCTACCCCGTAGTCGTCCCGCGCGCCGGCCACCGAAACCTTGCCGTC
>DATFRM010000323.1:0-16038 GCA_035263265.1 Actinomycetes bacterium | reverse complement strand
GGCCGTTCCAACTGCTCGGCGCCGACGTACAGCGCCTCGACCTGCGAGCGGTAATCCACGAGGACCGCTGGACCAGTCGTCGTGGGCAGCGCATCGACAATGCCGACGATCCGGATCGGATAACGCCGGCCGGTGATGTCGAGGAATGTCTGGCGGCCGACATGCGGGTCGGGGAAATCGCTGGTCACCACTGCAGGGATTGCCGGTAGCTGAGGTTCGGCCTGCCCTCCGCCCGCGCTGCCGAATGGGTTCTCCGTCACAGCCGCACTGACCAATAGCATCCGCACCCGGGAAGCCAACCCCGGCTGGCTGGCCGGGACGCCCTCGGTGTCCAGCCGGCCAACCCCCGGCAGCTTGGTTGCGAACAGGGCGCCCGGCTCCTGGAATCCGGGGACGGTCGACGTGAACTCGAGCGGGCCGCGCACCTCGCCGACCCAGCGGGTCTGGTCGGGCATGGTCACCGGTTCGCCCCCGGCCTGGACCTCCTCGATGGCGATGGTGAAGCCGCGCAGTCCGGCCACCGTCACCGGATAGTCGAACTCGAAGCCGGCCAGCGCGAGCGGGTAGCTGAGGCGGCCCTGTGAACCGGCCGCCGCCGACAACGGCACCGTGACGTCGTGGCTCGCCCCATCGGCGACGATCTGTCCGGACGGCACCGGATGGACGAGGCCGCGTGCATCCACGACCAGTGCCGTGAGCTCGATCCAATCCGGGTACGGGCGGCCGACCGCGGTCCGAAGCCGGTCTGCACGCATCGTTACCGTTAGTTCCGCCGGGGTGCCGGGGATGGCGGCCGCGGCCGTGAATGGGCCAGGTTTGGCCAGCGGAGCCAGCACCTCGGCCGCCGGGCGGCCGCCGGTCAGGTCCGACCGCAGCCGGAGAAGCTCGGATACGGCTGCGCCGTTCAGTGCGACGACCTGGATCGGTTCGTTCCCGACCCGCGCGTCGCGGCGGAGAGCGGGGCTGACCGAGCTGACCCCCGGCTGTCGGCCCAGCCAGTCGCCGGTGCCGAGCGGGGACAGCGCCGCGTCCCGGTTTTCGGTGACCACCCGCAGGTCGGTGCCGACCTGGAAGTCGGCCTGGTCCTGCTGCGACCGCCGCCAGGTGGCCGTGGTCACGACCGAGAGCACACCGATCGAGGTGGCCATCACCAGTAGCAGCGCCGGGCCGGCGTAGCGCAGCGGTCGCCGGCTGACTTGCCACGCCCCGAGCGCCGGCGCCAACGTGCGGCGCCGAGATGTGATCGACTCGGTCGCCCGTGACAGTAGCGGGACCAGCCGCAGCGCGAGGATCCCGCCGGCCAGCAGGCCAAGCGCCGGCCCAGCCGCGATCAACGGGTCGAAACCCAGGGTCTGCGCCTTCCCATCCCCGGTCACCGAGACCACCGGTCCGCCGTAGTGCCGTAGCTGCAGGAACGCGAGCGCGGCAACAACGGCCAGCGCGATGTCGGCACCCGCCTGTTGGATCGCGTAGCGGCGCCGGCCGCGTCCGCGTTGCTGCTGGCTCTCCACATAAGTGGCGGACCCCCGCAGTGACGGCATCGTGAGCGCGACCGCACACAGAGCGGCCGCCGTGGCCGCGACCGCCCAACTGGACGCGGTAAGTGGCGGCAGATCGAAGCGCGCCGCGCTGCTGGTCTGGCCGATCAGCCCGAGCAGCGGGGTGGCCAGCAGTGGAGCGATTAGTGCGGCCGGAGCCGCCAGCAACAACCCTTCCTTGGCGCTGAGCACGGCGATCTGGCCCGTGGCCGCCCCACGCGCGCGCAGCAGCGCGTGTTCGGTGCGGCGGTGTTCAGCCAATAGCCGCGCGGTCAGCAGCAGCGCATAACCGGCAAGAACCACCAGCTCGAGCACCGGAATGAGCATTGTGGATCTGGCCACCAGGCGGGCCCGTTGCAGCGAGGCCACCGTGTCGGCCAGCCGAACCGAGACCGAGATCGCGTTCTGCGGGTCGTCCGCGCCGAGCGCGGTCGGCAGCTCCTTGATCCGGGTGCCGAGCGCGGCCAGGTCGATGTTGTTGGATTCGGTGAGGTTCGGGTCGGCCAGCCAGACTGCAGTCGCGTCGTCGTGCAGGCTGTCCAGGAACGCTTGCCTGGTCACCACAAGCGGGCCGAATGTCCGAAAGGCGAGCTGCTGCCGGCCGGTCAGCACCAGCTGGTCGCCGTTCCAGAACGGTTCGGTCGGTTCCAGCGGTTCGAACAGGCCGGTGATCACCACCGTGACCCGCTTCTTGGTCACCCGGTTGGCGAGCTCGAGTTCGGATCCGAGTCGCACATTCAGCGGCTCCGCGGCCGCCGCCGGAATCGCCGCCTCGATCCGGCGGCCGGCGCCGCCGGAGGGCCAGCTGCCGCCGCCGACCAGCCTCGCATGATCTTCGATGCCGTCGTAGAACCCGAACCCGATCAGATCCGGTGTCTTGGCGTTCACCTCAGCGGCCCGCGCGTAGGCGGAGGAGCGGCCGCTCGCGTAGATCGACACGTCGACGTCGGGTCCATATGCGCGGCCCACCGCCTCTCGGACCTCGCGGTCGGTGCTGCCGAGCTCGTCCCCGCCCAGATAAGCGCTGACCTTCGTACCCGTAGTGGCGAACGGTGCGGCCGCGAGCACCCGATCGACGCCTTCGTCGGTCACCGAGGACGAGTAGACGGTCAGCGCGGACAGCACGGTCGTGGCGAGCAGGATCGTGCCGAACGCGGCCGCAACCACCAGCCGCTGGGAGCGGGCACGGCGAAGCACCAGACCCGACCCGCCTGCCACTTGCCCGCCTCCTAACGCCGGCCGTGCGCCCGCGGCGCCGGCACACGCCGTGTCCGGTCAGGCTCATTCGTGCGAGCCGAGACTGACAAGGCCGGAAGTTGGGTTTTTCCGAAACTGAGACACAACCGTCTACATGCAGGTTGCATCCGAGATCGAACCGCCACCGCCGCGCTACTCAAACGTATTCACCAGGCTGAATGCCGCGTTGTGCAGGTAGTCCCACAGCATCGACGCCTGCGGCTCGGGCAGGTCGAGCTCGTCCAGCGCGTCGCGCATGTGTGCCAGCCAGCGGTCCCGAGCCTGCGGGGTCACCCGAAACGGTGCGTGCCGCATCCGCAGCCGCGGGTGCCCGCGGGTCTGCGAGTACGTCCGCGGCCCACCCCAGTACTGGATTAGGAACAGCCGCAGATGCTCCTCGGCCGGACCCAGATCGTCGCCCGGGTAGAGCGCGCGCAGCTCAGGGTCTGCGGCCACGCCCTGGTAGAACCGGTGCACGAGACGCCGGAACATGTCCTCGCCGCCGACCGCCTCGTAGAAGGTGATCTCGTCCTGGGAACTCACAACGTCAAGATTCTCCCACGGGCGACGTGGGCGGATCGGGGGCGTCTAACTGACTCCGCCGGGATGTGTGTTTGCGGGCAGCGGTATCCGGATCCCTGCCGCGTCGAACGCCCGCTTCAACCGGGCTCGCAGCTCCCGAGTCACCTGATCGTGGGCCAGCGGTGGGGTGCTGACCGAGACCCGGATCGTCACCGTGTCCGTAGTCACCGCCTCGATGCCGAGGACCGACGGCGGCTCGAGAATCTTCGGCCGCCAGTCCGGGTCCTCGGCCAGCTCCGTGAGCGTGGTTCCCAGCACGGTGTTGACCCGGCCGAGGTCAACGCCGTAGGGGACCGGGATGTCCAGCGTCGCCACCGCCCAGCCCTGGGTCTTGTTGCCCAGCGCGATGATCTCGCCATTTCGGATGTACCAGATCACTCCGTTGGAGTCGCGCAGCCGGGTGACCCGTAGCCCGACCTCCTCGACGGTTCCGCTGGCGGCTCCGGCATCGATCACGTCACCGACGCCGTACTGGTCTTCCATCAGCAGCGCGATTCCGGCCAGGAAGTCCCGGACCAGGCTCTGCGCGCCGAATGCCAGCGCTGCGGTGATCAGCCCGGCCGACGCGATGACCGAGGCCAGCGGCAGCCCAAGCAGCGACAGCACCATCAGCACCGCGATCCCGTAGATCACTAGCGAGCTGGTACTGCGCAGCACCGAGCCGACCGCTTCATACCGCTGGCTGCGGCGTTCGCCGGCCACGGTGGTCAGCGGATCCACGGTCGGCACCCGGCCAGGTAGGTCGTACATCCGGCGCGGCCGCTCCTTGGTCAGCCGCTCCAGCGTGTGGTCGATCGCACGATGCACGATCCGCCGGATGATCCAGGCGACCACGACGATCAGCACGATCTGCAACGGCTTGACCACCGCGCCGTCGTAGTGCTCGGAGAGCCAGTCCTCGGAGCCCGCCGGAGGCTGCCGGTCCTGTCCGATCACCCCGGTCGCAGCGGCCAGCCAGGTCGTGGCGGTGGACCAGGTTGTGGCGGTGGACCAGGTCATAGCGGCAGGCCGGTCCAGCGAGCGAGGAACGCGACCATGTCAACCGAGACCTCGACCGAGCGGCTCAGCGCCCGGGCGCCGTGACCGACGTCCTTCTCCCGCCGGAACAGGATCGGCCGATCGTCCGGACTGCGCCCGGCGGCGCTGACCGCCCACTGCAGTGCCGCGCACATCTTCCGCGCGTGCAACGGATCGACTCTGGTATCGGAGTCGAAGACGGTGAACAGCGTTGCCGGGTAGGGCCGCCCGGACTCGACATGGTGGTAGGGGGAGTAGTCGACCAGCCAGCGCAGTTGCTCCGGATCCGCGGCCGTGCCGTACTCCTCGGCCCACGTCGCGCCGAGCCCCCACCGCTCGTACCTGACCATGTCGAGCAGCGGCGCCGAGCAGGTCACCGCGGCGTACAGGTCCGGTCGCTGGATGAGTGCGGCGCCGACCAGCAGGCCGCCATTGGAGCCACCGACGATGCCGAGCTGCTCGGGCGTGGTCCAGCCGTCCGCGATCAGGCGCTCGGCCGCGGCGTGGAAGTCGTCGAAGACGTTCTGCTTGTGCGCGCCCATGCCCGCGCGGTGCCAGTCTTCGCCCTCCTCGCCGCCGCCGCGCAGCCCGGCGATCACGTAGACGCCGCCGGCCTCCAGCCAGGTCAGCACCGTCGCCGAGTAGCCGGGCGTCAGCGGCAGGCCGAAGCCGCCGTAGCCGTACAGAACCGCCGGTCGCGGCCGGGACGGCGTCTCCTCCGCGGACATCACGAACATCCGCACCTCGGTACCGTCCTTCGATCGGTAAGGCACCTGGCGCACCTTGATGAGCGGTGTCTCTACGGTCCCCGGGGCGGTTGCCCACAGCGAGGTCTCACCGGTGCGGGCGTCGTACCGGTAGACCGAGGACGGAGTGACGTGATCGGTGTAGCCGAACCACGCCTCGTGCCCGCCTTCCGGGCGCTCGATCAGGCCGGACAGGGAGCCCAGGCCGGGGAGCGGAACCGAGCCGGTCCGGCCGCCGGCTCGAAGCTCGTGCGCGGTCACCTCGCTGACCGCGTGCCTAGTCCATGAGCAAAGCAACACCGGATCGTCGCCGAGCTCCGGCCCGTCGAGGATCGCGTAGCCATCGAGCACCGCTACCTCGTCCTCGGGAATCAGTGGCCGCCAGTCCGCGTAGTCCAAGCGGTCCGGCGTCGTCACCAGCAGCCTTCCGCGGGGCGCGTCGCGGTCGGTGGAGATGTACAGTCGGCCGTCGCGGCCGGCCTCGACCGAGGTCTGCGCGTCGATTCCTTCCTGCATGACCCGCAACTCCGGCGCCTCGAGCGTGGCGGCGGACAGGTCGGCGATCCAGACGTCATTGCGTGGCGCGGTCCCGGCGGACGCGGTGATCACCAGCCAGCGTCCGTCCCGGCTCACCGATACGCCGTAGTAGTTGGTCATGTCCAGGCCGTCGCCGAACACCATCACGTCGTCCGCCGGATCGGCACCGAGCCGATGCAGCCAAACCCTCCGGTGGAACTGCTCCTCGTCGGCGGGTAGCTGCTCGGGTGGCAGCCGGCGGACGTAGTAGTAGGCCTTACCGCCGGGCAGCCAGGCGACCGGCGAATATCGCGCCCGGTCGATCGGGCCGTCGACCAGATCGCCGGTCGTGACTTCCATGACCCGGATCACCGACTCCTCGGTGCCGCCGGCGGAAAGTTGGTAGGCGAGTAGGTGACCTTCCTTCGACGGTTGCCAAGCATCGAGTGTGGTCGTGCCGTTCGGATCGATTTGCATCGGGTCGATGAGCACCCGCTCGGTGCCGTCCGGGTCGGCGGTGAGCAGGATCGCGTGTTCCTGATCGGCGGTCCGACGCACGAAGAACTGCCGCTCGCCCCGCCAAACCGGTGCCGACACGATGCCGGCGCGGAGCAACTCGAGCAACCGCTGACGCAACCGATCCCGGCCGGGCCAGCCGGCCCGCTGCTCGGCGAACAGCTCGTCCTGGGCCGTGGACCAGGCCCGAGTGGCTGCGCTTGCGGGATCCTCCAGCCACCGGTACGGGTCGGCGACAGGATGCCCGAACAGGTCCTCGACAAGATCGGTACGGTCCGCCGGCGGGTAGCTGCGATCCATGGGCCCCAACCATAGTGACGATGTGACGTCGAGCCGCCTTGCGGGTGGCCAGCGGGCGAATTCCAACCGCGTGTCGGTCCCAAAGGCGTGGAGTCTTGGCCCTGAACAGGGGACACTGTTGGGGCTGCCCCGGCGCGAGCCACGTGCCGGACGCTCCAAGGAGGCCCGGTGGCCAACGCGTTGATCCTCAACGCGACATTCGAGCCCTTGTGCGTCGTACCCCAGCGACGCGCCATCGTGCTCGTTCTGTCGCAGAAGGCGGTGACCCTCGAAGAGGGGGCGGAGGTGGTCCATAGCGTACGCTGCGCGCTGCCTGTCCCCTCGGTGGTGCAGCTGACCCGATTCGTCCGGGTGCCGCACCGCTCTGCTGTTCCGCTCACCAGGCGAGCCATCTTCGCCCGGGACGGCGGCCGGTGCGTGTACTGCGGCGCACCCGCGACCAGCATCGATCATGTCGTCCCGCGAAGTCGTGGCGGGCCGCACAGCTGGGACAACGTGGTCTCGGCGTGCCGGCGCTGCAATCACGTCAAGGGCGATCGCCACATCGGCGAGATCGGCTGGCGGCTAGGCCAGATCCCCAGGCAGCCGGTCGGCATGGCCTGGCGGATCCTCGGTACCGGCAGGCACGACCCTCGTTGGACGCCGTATCTGGCCGGATACGGGCTGGAGCCACTGGCCGCGGCAGCGTCCTGATCGGAGCTGCGCCGCGGCCGTGATCGATGGCTCGGCCCGGCCGGTATCAGCCCGGGTCGGCCGTGATCGGCCCTGTTCGGTCCCGGCGCGCTGTCGGCGCGCTACCGTGTCGGCGTGAGATCACGTACTGCGCATCGCGCACTGGTCATCGCGGCTACCGCCGGGGTCACGCTGCTTGTCACGGTCACCCCGGCGCTGGCCCGGGAGCAGGACGCCGGGTCGGATCCGGGCGAGTCGCTGTCGCCACTGGCCACCCTGTTGATCTTCGTCGGGATCCCGGTCGGGACCTTCCTGCTGATCGTGCTGTTGGTGTCGGCCGGTTCGATCGCCCGCGGGACGCGATACCGCCCCGACCGGGTTTGGGACGCGACCGCGGTCGAGTTCGGTATGCCGCTCCAGCCCGCGCCAGCCCCGGAGCTGACCCGACCGGCCGGTGCCGACGCGAGTGAGCCGCGCGCGGTGGCGTCCGGCGGACGCCCCGAGGATGACCAGTCCGGTGGCGGTGGGATCAGTGCCCGCTGGTGAGGCGTTCAGCCCGGCACAGCAGGAGCAGATCAACCGCGCCATCGAGATCGCGGAGCGAGAGGGCGAGCTGCGTTTCGCGGTCTACGTCGGCGCCACTGACGGCGACACCCGGGTGGCCGCGCGGGCGCTGCATCGGCAGATCCCAGCTCGATCCCGGGCGGTACTGGTCTACGTGGATCCAGCGCGCCGGGCGCTGGAGATCGTGACCGGGACCGAGGCCAGCCGAGTCCTCGACGACCGTGCCTGCACGCTTGCGGCGTTGGCCATGACCAGCACGTTCTCCGCCGGCGACCTATCTGGCGGGATCGCGGACGGGCTGCGGCTGCTCGGCGAGTACGCCCACCGACCACGGGTACTCCACCGCGACACCTTGTAGCCGGCCAGCCGTCTCGGCTCCCACGGCCGTCGCTACGCGCCTTGGCCGGCGGCGGCCGCGTCGCAGGCTCGAGCCCGCAACGCGCGAGCGATCCCGTCCCGGCCCTCGAGCACGATGCGGCGCAGCGCCGGCGCCGGCTCGGCCTTGGCGACGTAGCGGTCGGTTGTCTCCAGCGTGTCAAGTTGCACCCGCAGGTACGGAAACAGTCCGAAGGCGATCTGCTGAGCCTGCTGATTGGTGCGGCCCGCCCAGATCGAGTCGATCACCTCGAAGTACTTCGACACGTAAGGTTCCAGCAGTTCCAGCTGGTTGGGCTGGGTGAATCCGCCGATCACCGCGGCCTGGATCGCGCTCGGCAGATCGCTCTTGACCACGACCGACTCCCAGGCCTCGGCCTTGGCCTCGGCGGTTGGCCGGGCCGCCAGCGCACTCGCCGCGTAGCGCTGCCCGGCCGCGGTGTTGTCCCGATCCAGCTCGGCGTCGATGTCGTCCTCGCCGGCCGCGCCGAGCACGACCAGCCGGGTCAGCAGATGCCAGCGCAGTTCCGGATCCATCGCCAGACCGTCGATCTGGTCCGATCCGGCGAGCAGGCCATGGATCAGCGCGATGTCCTCGCTCGAGCTCGCCACGTCGACGAACGCCCGAGCCCACGCCAGCTGCTGGTCGCTGCCGGGTGCGGCCGCGTACAGCAGTTCCTTCATCCGGGCGGCCATGGCGGCCAGTCCCTCCGGCCGGAACGCCGGGTCGGTGTACTGGTCGAGGGCCGCCCTGGCCTGCCGCAGCAATGTCTGGACGACCGAGATGTCCGTCTCGTTACCGATCCCGCCGAGCACCAGCCGTAGATACCCGCGGGCCGGCAGCTCGGCGTCCCGGCACATGTCCCAGGCCGCCGACCAGCACAGCGCGCGCGGCAGTGAGTCTTGGATCGCATCGATGTGCTCGGCGACCAGGGCCATCGACTTGGGATCGAGCCGAACCTTGGCGTAGGTCAGATCGTCCTCATTGAGTAGGAGCAGATCCGCCTCGAGGATCCCGACCAGGTCGGCCACCTCGGTGCGCGGTCCGGAGATGTCCAGCTCCAGCCGGTCGCGGCGGTTGATCTTGCCGCTCGGGTCGCGGTCGTACAAACCGACCGCAATGCGGTGCGAACGCAGCGTGGGCCATGCGTCTGGCGCCTCCTGGAGGATCGCGAATGAGCTGTACCGGCCGTTCTCATCGACGGCGAAGTCCGTGCGCAGCGTGTTCACACCGGCCGTCTCCAGCCACTCCTTCGACCAGGAGGACAGATCACGGCCGGAGGTCTCGGCCAGGATCGAGAGCAGGTCGGCCAGCGTCGTGTTTCCCCACTCGTACTTCTTGAAGTACTGCCGCAGCCCGGCAATGAAGTTGTCCAGCCCGACCCAGGCCACCAGTTGCTTGAGCACGCTGGCGCCCTTGGCGTACGTGATGCCGTCGAAGTTGACCTGGACGTCTTCCAGATCCTTGATGTCGGCGACGATCGGGTGCGTGGAGGGCAGCTGATCCTGCCGGTACGCCCAGGACTTCTCGGAGTTCGCGAACGTTGTCCAAGCCTTGCGCCAGCGGGTGGCCTGAGCCTGGCAGAGCACCGATGCGTACGTGGCGAACGACTCGTTCAGCCACAAGTCGTCCCACCAGCGCATGGTCACCAGGTCGCCAAACCACATGTGCGCGAGCTCGTGCAGCAACGTTTCGGCGCGGCGCTCGTATGCGGCGTCGGTCACCTTCGACCGGAAGATGTAGTCCTCGTAGACCGTCACGCAACCGGCGTTCTCCATCGCGCCGGCGTTGAACTCCGGCACGAACAGTTGGTCGTACTTCTCGAACGGATACGGGTAGTCGAACTTCTCCAGGTAGTAGTCGAACCCGCGCTTGGTGACGTCGATGATCTCGTCCGCGTCCAGGTAGTCGACCATCGACTGGCGGCAGAACACGCCGAGTGGCACGACCCGGTCGCCGACCCGGTGCTCCGCGCGGACCGCGTGGTAGTCCCCGGCGACCAGAGCGGTGATGTACGTGGACACCGGCGCGGTGGGCTCGAACACCCAGATCGCCTTGCCGTCCGGCAGCGGTTGCGGGGTCGGGGTCGGCGAGTTGGACACAATCTCCCACTGCGCCGGCGCAACCACGGTGAGCTGGAATCTGCCCTTGAGATCCGGCTGGTCGAAGCAGGCGTACATCCGGCGGGCGTCCGCGACCTGGAACTGGCTGTGCAGATACACCAGCTTGTCGACCGGATCGACGAACCGGTGCAGGCCCTCACCGGTGTTCATGAAGGCGCACTCGCCGTCAATGCGCAGCTCGTTGTGCTCGGCCAGGCCATCCACCTGGATTCGGGTGCCGTCGAACGCGACGCTGGGATCGATCGACCGGCCGTTCAGCGTGATGCTGTGCACGGTCGGAGCGATGAGGTCGACGAACGTCGACTCATCTGGAGGGCGAGCGCTGAAGGTGATCAGCGTGGTCGATCGGAACGTCTGCTCGCTGGTAGTGAGATCGAGCTCGACCGCGTACGACTCGACCGCAAGCAGGCTGGCTCGACCCGCGGCCTCCTCGCGCGTGAGATTGATGCCGGGCACGCGTTTGTCTCCTGATTAGCTCGGGTGGCTCGTAACGGGGATGCCCCGCATCCTGTCACGCTCTGTGGCGTTCGTCCGCATGGGATTTGCGGGCTCCGGCCTGACAGACTGCCCGGCATGCGTGTCTACCTGGGCAGTGACCACGCCGGCTTCGAGCTGAAAGAGCACCTGCGCGGCTGGCTGGCCGAACACGGCCATGAACCGATCGACTGCGGGCCGGCCGGGTACGACCGCGACGACGACTACCCGGCCTTTGTCATCCCGGCCGCCGAGCGGACGGCTGCAGATCCGGATGGCCGCGGGGTGGTGATCGGCGGCTCGGGCAACGGGGAAGCGATCGCGGCGAACAAGGTGGGTGGGATCCGGGCCGCGCTGGTCTGGAACGAGCAGATCGCACAATTGGCCAGGGAGCACAACGATGCCAATGTGATCAGTCTCGGCGCCCGGATGCACTCCATTGAGCAGGCGACCCGGTTCGTCGAGATCTTCCTGCAGACGGCCTTCAGCGGTGGCGCGCGGCACATCCGCCGAATCGCGATGATCAGCCACTACGAACAGGGCAGGGGTGACTAGTCCGGCTGGTCCGTGAGTTCCGGCTCGGGTTCGAAGCTGGTCCCGAGACCGTTGCCGAAGCCGTCCGCGGTCCCGTTGCCGACCGCAGGCCCGTGTGCCCGATCCAGATCGGCCGGTGACGGCGCCCGGGCCGGTGCCGCCGGTACCGGCCGAACCCCGCCGCTCAGCACAACCTCGATGTCCTCGGCCGCGGCGAGCTCGTCCTCAGTCGGCACGCTGACATCCCTGGCCCGCATCGCCCGCACCGGCCCGACCTGTGACGGGCTGCTCGCCGTGAGCCCGCGCAGCGAGTCGGTCATGACCGGCACTGCCGGCAGCGTCGCGGGTCAGAAGATGTACGGGCAGAACGGCGCGAGCTCATTCCCAAACGCTACCGCCGCCCTGGCCGCGGCGTCCGGGGTGAGCTCTTCGGTGTATCCGGCCAGCAGCGCCGAACCGAACGCCGGGGCGCCCAGGTATGCGCCGCCGAGCTCGCGCACATCCAGGGCCAGGTCGGCCGGCCGCTCGGTACGGGCGCATGCCGCGCCGTCTCGTCCGCCCTCCAGCCGCCACCGCCCGGCGTTCCACGGGCAGACCGCATCCCGTACGTCGAAGACCAGATCGACGTCGGTCGCGTAGCGCCGCTCGCCCAGCGCCCGGCCGACGTCGAGCAGCCGGACATAAAGGCAGTCCCGCAGCCTCGGCTCGGCGGCGCGCCGGTCGGCCACCCACGACAGCAGCGGATCGTCGAGCGGAAGGTTCCACAACGCCGTCTCCGCGGTCAGATCCACGTCGAGGAGAAACTCGTACAGCATGGCGAGTGCGGCGGGCTCGGCCGCGTGGATCTCTCTGACCTCGACGGTGCCGTTGGCGCGGAACGTGTCCCAGCGCGAGCGCATGCGGTACACGGCGAAGCTACGGACGGCCGAGCCGCGCTCGACCACCGCGCACATCAGCACGCTGGTACTGCTGTGGTCACGCTCCCGGTCCGCCAGCGCTCGCTGCCACCAGAGCTTCGACTCCCTGGTCAGCATGCCCGGCCGCACGGTCGGCGCGGCGACCAGCTCGTCGTAGAACGGGGCCACGGTGTCGGCGGAGTCGGCGGCCGGCAGCAGCCTTAGCCGCAGCGACGCATCGGTCGGCGCGCCCAGCAGGCGGGTTGGCCGGGGTACCTCGACCCCGAGCGACGAGCTTGCCAGACCGTACCCGAAACGTCCGTAGATCCCCGGCTCACTGGCCCACAACGCGGCAACCGCCTCGTCGCCGGCCTCATACAGATCCTGCAGCTGCTTGTGCATGTGCGCCCTGGTCAGCCCGCGGCGCCGATATGAGGGCAGCACCGATACCCAGGTCACGCCGGCCATCGGGCGCAGCGTGCCGCCCGGAACCGCCATCCGGAGCCGGAACGCCGCCGCGGCCCCGACCAGCTGGTCGCCGTCGTAGCTGCCCAGGCTGCGGTCCCACGGAAACAGCTCCTTCTCGACGTCGGCCACGTCATCGTGGGGTGTCCCGCCGAACGCAAGCGCATCCATCGCGAGCAACTGGGACCAGTCTTCGGGCTGGATCTGCCGGATCGGCAGAGGCGAAGTGCTCGTGGTCATAGCTCTTACCTACCAGTTGTCCCTACTCTTTTCCCACCGGTTAACGGCATGGCCGGCAGCACGGGGCCAGAGCTAGCTCACGAGAGGAGCGAGCGTGTTCAGGTCAGGTGGTGTCCGGCCAGTGATCGCCGTTCAGTTGGCCACCCATCCGGCCGGCCGGTAGGGTCCCGGCGTGCCTCGACTCGGCGTGGAGCGCACCGGGCTCTACCACGGCATTCGCAGACGGCTGCCGCGGTGGGTCAAGCGTCCGCTGCGCCGGTTCCGCAATGCCGTGCTGGCCCGGGTGCCGCGACGGCTGCGGCGCAACCTTCGCAGCGTCTTGCGCGGTCACGAGCTGTTGCCATTGACGGCGCTGTTGCTGCTCGCCGTCACGTTGACCGTGATGACCGTCGTATATGACGAGTGGTTCCCGGCCAGCACGCTGGCGGTACCGATCATCCTCGCCGGTCTCCTGGTGCGCCTGGCCAGCCTTCTCATGCTCTTCGGCGTGACCGCGGCCGCCCTCGGCTACTCGCTGTCCACTACAAACCAGTCCCAGGTCGGACCGACCGTTGTTCTGGTCGTCGTCGCGGCCGCTGTCGCCTTGGTGATCTCCCGGACCAGGTCGCGGCTCGGCGTCAGCGGCCCGGTCGGGGACTCCATGCTCATCGACCTGCGCGATCGGCTGCGAGATCAGGCGAAGCTGCCGGCACCGAAGCAGGGGTGGAAGTGGGAGCGGTTCATCCGTGCCGCGGACGGGGTGGCGTTCTCTGGTGACTTCATCGTCGCGGCCAGCACGTCCGAGGATCGGGTCATCGAGATCGCGGTGGTGGATGTCTCCGGGAAGGGCGTAGACGCGGGCAGCCGGGCGCTGCTGCTGGCCGGCGCATTCGGTGCGCTGATCGGTTCGGTGTCCGATGACGAGTTCCTGCCAGCGGCGAATGCGTACCTGCTCCGGCTCGGCTGGCCGGAGGGATTCGCTACCGCTGCGCACCTGGTGCTCGACCTGCGGACCGGCGAGTACTCGCTGCTGTCGGCCGGGCATCCGCCCGCACTGCACTTCCGGGCCGGGTCCGGCCGCTGGTCGGTGGTCGAGGCCGAGGGCCCGCTGCTCGGCGTGCTGCCGGACGCGAAGTTCATCCCGGCACACGGCCAGCTCGGCCCTGGCGATGCGTTCCTGCTCTACACCGACGGTCTTATCGAAGATCACGGCCGGGATGTCAGCCAGGGGATCGACAAGCTCCTCGGGCACGCGGAGCGGCTGGTCGCGGACGGGTTCAAGGGCGGCGCGAAGCGGCTGGCCCAGGTCGGCGGCGATGGCGACGACCGCGCGCTGGTCCTAGTGCGGCGCCGCTAACCACGCTCGCCGGCCGCCGCGAGCGCCGAACCGTCCTGTGCGTCGAGCAGGTCGCGCACGCGGATCTGCTCGGTCAGCAAGCGGCGGAATCGAAGCGGATCGCCGGCCACATACGACCGGCACAGCTCCCGGCCGGCGGGGTAGTTGATCGGGTAGGTCCGCGAGGTCGGCTCGTTGAAGAAGCGGATCAGGTGGTCGGCAAGCTCGGGCGGCGTCAGTCCCCAGTGCTCGAGATACGCCCGCGTCTCGGCCTCGCTCGCGCCGTCCTGGTGCAACATCAGCGCCGCGTTGACGTCGACCCACCGGAACGGCTCGGCCGCCTGCTCGACGGCCAATGCGTGCACGAGGTCGAACTCGACTCCGGCGTCGTTCACGACGCCGGCCAGCGCCGCCGCATCTCCGCCGTCGAGGAGCATGCTGACCGCGAGCTCGGCGATCCCCTCGGTAAGCAGCGACTGTGGCGTGGGCACGAGCACGATCGTCTCCTCGAGCAGCCCGCGGCCGCGGACGAGCAGGTCCTCCTTGCATGCGCGCTCAGCCTGGTGGCCCGGGTACGTCTCGTGGATCGTCAGATGAAGCAGATTGATGGCGGATGTGGGCAGATCGAGGTTGACCGAGATCAGGCCGCGCAGGTCGCCCAGGTACTGGTTGAACCCCATCCAGGGCTTGTCCCGCACGATCTCAAACACGACGTTCTCACCAGCGGGCAGCTCGACCAGGTCAAGCGTCTGGTGGCGCGCCTCCTTGATGACCGCCGCGACGATGCGTTCGATCTTCTCGGGCGGCACGAGGATCGAGTTGCGCCAGTCCTCGTAACGCTCGGCCAGCGGCACGGCACCAGGAAGGAGATCGTCGAGCTGTTCGTGCGCGGCGGTGAAGACGGCCTCGTCGGTGTGGGTGGGCCGAACGCCGAAGCAGCCTTCGACCTCGTCCGCGTACGAGCGAGACTCGCCGGCCAGCGCGCCGGCATAGGTACGCAGCCCTATCACCTGGTCGCGCAACCAGCCGTCATCGAGCTCGGCCAGCAGCGACTCAGCGTCGGCAACCAGGGTTCGCGGCTCGATCGGGGGAGCGGCCTCCACCCGCGCCGCCAGCTCCGGCGGTCCGAAGTACGCATCGACGATCCCGTCAACGTGGCGGCCGACCTGCAGTCCAAGCCGCAAGTAGCGCTCGGCGGCGGACTCGGTGCTGTCGTTGCGCGTCATCGCGTCTCCCTGGCTTTCGCGGCTACCTCGTCGGCCGCACCCACGAGCCCTGCCGGTAGCCTCATCGCACGTGCGGCCCGGGCTACGTCGGTGGCCAGCGACGCGGCGCCCGGCCCGTCCCCTTCGGCGAGCCGGAGTTCAGCCAGCGTGAGGCGCTGGGCAACTGTGCCGGGGACGAATCCGAGCCGTTCGCGCACGCTGATCGACCGCTCCCAGGCGGCCCGCGCCGCATTGAGATCTCCGGCGGTATGCGCGTGGTCGCCGAGATGGCGCAGCGCATAGGACTCGAGCAGTTCGTCGCCGCTCGACTCCGCAGCCGCCCGAGCGAGCGTGTATCGCTCGTGCGCCGTGGCTGGGTCCTCGAGCAGGTTGTCCGCGATAACGCCGCCGAAGAACGCGGCCCAGCCGGCCCATCGGGAGTCCGGCGCGGTCGCCCGCAGCCGCTCGGCCCAGTCATCGAGCTTCGGCCCGGCGCTGGAGTCCCGAGCGTGCAGCGCCGCGTTGTAGCGGCGGCGCATGCGCAGATAGTCCAGCTGCCACGCGGTTTCGGCGAGCGCGATCTTGTCGAAGCCGGGATCGGCGGCCGCGGCATCAAGCTGTGCGGCCGCTCGGTCGAGGCCGTTCCCCAGCTCGAGATCCTCGCGCCAGAACGAGGCGTCCACCTCCGTCTCGGCGATCGCCATCGCGAGCGCGAGCCGATCG
>DATFRM010000322.1:0-2230 GCA_035263265.1 Actinomycetes bacterium | reverse complement strand
ACACGCCCGACAGGGCCCGCCCGGTATGTTCCCCGGTTGTGACCAATGATCGATCCTTCGAGCTCTGGCCGAACCCGCCCGCGATTGTCGCCGGGTTGCGAGTGTGCGCCGGCGGATCCGACGGGCCGGTGCTGCTGCTTGTCTCCGGCCTGGGCGCGACGGCCGAGGTCTGGACCGGAGTAGCGGCGATGGCCGACCAGCACTGGGCCGGCCGCTGGATCGCGCCGGACCTGCCCGGGCACGGCGGCTCGGATCGCTCGGCGTCGGGGGAGTACACGTTCCCGAACATGGCGGCCGCACTCGCCGGCGCGATAGCGGAGATCGCGCCCGACCAGCCGATGACCGTGCTCGGGCACTCGCTGGGCGGCGTGCTCGGGTTGCAGCTGGCCGCGACCCGGCCCGCCGCGCTTTCCGTCGCCAAGGTGATCGGCATCGGGATCAAGGTGGTGTGGACCGACACGGAGCTCGAGCGAGCGGCCGCGCTCGCCGACCGGCCGGCGGCGGTCTTCCCGACCAAAGCGGCGGCGACCGACCGGCATCTGCGGGTGTCCGGGCTGGCCGGGCTGCTCGACCCGGACGATCCGCGCCTGGCGCCCGGTGTTCGCGAGACCGACCACGGCTGGGTGCTCGCGCTGGACCCCCGTACGTTCGCCGTTGGCGCGCCGCCGATGGCGGAGCTGCTAGCCGCAGCGGGCTGCCCGGTCACGCTGGCTGCGGGCGAGCACGACCAGCTGGTGTCGTGGGAGCAACTCGCCGCGCTCGTGCCCGAGCCGGTCCAGCTGCCCGGACTCGGCCACAACGCGCATGTCGAGGACCCCGCGGTGACTTGGGCGCTGCTGGCCGATCGCGCGCCCGGTCCCGGCTCTGCGGTACGCTCGTAGCCGCCCGCCGGAGCGTTTCGATCAGCGCGTTTCCGGGGGCGAGGCCGGGAGCCAATCCCGGCATCGGGCTGTGGCGCAGTTTGGTAGCGCACCTGACTGGGGGTCAGGGGGTCGTCGGTTCAAATCCGGCCAGCCCGACACATTCCCCCTCAAAGCCGCATATGCCTCGCCCTCAGGCTAGTAGGTTGGCGGCCCAGAGCATCGGCACACGTAACCGGGAGACGGCAGGGGATGGCTGAGCGGCTCGGCACCCGCGCACTCAACCGTGCCCTGCTCGACCGCCAGCTTCTGCTCCGGCGCTCAGCGATGTCGGTGCCGGACGCGATCGAGCACTTGATCGGCCTTCAGTCGCAGGCCCCGAACCCGCCCTATATCGGCCTGTGGACCAGGCTGGTCGGATTCCAGCCCGATCAGCTAGCCGAGCTGATCAGCCAGCGCAAGGCGGTCCGGATCGCGCTCATGCGCGGCACCGTCCATCTGGTCAGCGCCCGCGACTGCCTGCTCCTGCGCCCGCTGCTGCAACCGCTGTACGACCGGACGCTCCATGCCAATCCCAATCTGGCGCCCGGATCGGATGACCTGGACATGGACACGCTGGTCGCAGAGGCGACGAAGCTGCTGACCGAGCGTCCGCGGACGCCGAAGGAGATCGGCGCGCTACTCGGCGAACGCTGGCCCGATCGGGATGCCGCGGCGCTGGCGTACGCGGCCCGGAACCGGCTCGCGCTGGTCCAGGTCCCGCCGCGCGGGTTGTGGGGCAGGAGCGGCCAGACCACGCTGACCACCGCGGAACACTGGCTGGATCGCCCGCTGGTGACCGACCCGGAGCCGGACGAGGTGGTGTTGCGCTACTTCCGCGCCTTCGGCCCGGCCACCGCCAAGGACGTTCAGGTCTGGTCGGGGCTGGTCAAGCTCGGCGAGGTCGTCAACCGGTTACGACCGCGGCTGCGTGCGTACATCGACGACCAAGGCCGGGAGCTGCTCGACCTGCCGGACGCCCCGCGCCCAGACCAGGACGAGCCGGTGCCGGTGCGATTCCTGCCCGAGTACGACAACCTGCTGCGGTCCCATGTCGAACGCAGCCGGGTCCTGCCCCCGGAGTACAAGCCGCTGCTGGCTACTAAAAACGACTCGCCGATGCCGACGTTCCTCGTCGACGGGTTCGTGCGCGGCACCTGGCGGCTCACCACCGAGCGTGGCCGGGCCACCCTGCGCGTGGTGCCGTTCGCCGCGCTAGGTGGTGCCGACACCGCAGCGGTGACGGCCGAAGCCGAACGGCTGCTCGAGCTGGTCGCCGACGGCGCGGCCAGCCGTGACTTGCGGATCGACCGACCGTCCGGCTAGAGGCC
>DATFRM010000321.1:0-9275 GCA_035263265.1 Actinomycetes bacterium | reverse complement strand
CGCTCGAACACCACTCGTGCTGAATCGAGCGGGGACGGCAGCTACCTGCTGACCGGACACAAGTGGTTCTGCTCGGCGCCGATGTGCGACGCGTTCCTCGTGCTCGGGCAGGCGCCGGATGGGCTGACCTGCTTCCTGCTGCCCCGAGTGCGGCCGGACGGGTCCCGGAACGTCTTCATGATCCAGCGGTTGAAGGACAAGCTCGGTAACCGCTCGAACGCGTCCGCCGAGGTGGAGTTCGACTCGACCTACGCGGTACGGGTCGGAGCGGAGGGGCGCGGCATCGCCACGATCATCGCGATGGTGGCGACCACCCGGCTGGACTGCGTGCTCGGCTCGTCCGCGCTGATGCGCCAGGCGCTAGTACAGGCCGTCCAGCACGCGCGGCACCGGCGCGCGTTCGGTGCCGCGCTGGTGGACCAGCCGCTGATGACCAACGTGCTGGCCGATCTCGCGCTGGAGTCCGAAGCCGCCACGACACTGGCCATGCGGCTGGCTGCCGCAGTCGACGCCGGCGAGGACGATCTGCTCAGGCTCGGCGTCGCGATCGGCAAGTACTGGGTATGCAAGCGCGGACCGGCGGTGGCCGGCGAGGCACTGGAGTGTCTCGGCGGCAACGGCTACGTCGAAGAGTCCGGGATGCCGCGGTTGTATCGAGAGGCGCCGCTGAACTCGATCTGGGAGGGCGCGGGGAACGTCAACGCGCTCGACGTGGTTCGGGCGCTGCGCCGCGAGCCGGCTGTGATCGATGCCTACCTGCGGGAAGTCGGCACGGCTGCCGGCGCCGACCGGCATCTGGACGGCGCGGTGAAGGATCTATTGCAGTCGCTGGCCGACCTGGACGGGGTGGAGGCCGGCGCCAGGCGACTGGTCGAGCGGATGGCGCTGGTACTGCAAGGGTCGCTGCTGGTCAGGTACGCGCCCGCCGAGGTGGCCGACGCGTTCTGCGAGTCCCGGCTCGGTCAGGACTGGGGGCACGCCTTCGGCACGCTCCCCCGCCATCTCGATCACGCGGCGCTGGTCGATCGCGCGTTTCCGGCGAGAGCGGCCGAGGGCTAGATTCAAGCCGTGATCTGCACGGCCTGCCGGGAGCGCCGCCACGACGACTGCCGTGGCGGCAACTGGTGCGACTGCCAGCACCTGCCGCCACAGCGTCCGACCGAGCCGTCCACCAGCGCGCCGAACCCCTGAGGACTCGTTACTCGGCCGGCTCGGGTAGCTCGCGCAGTTTCCGAACCGGTGACGGCACCGCCCACAGCAGCCCGGCGATCGCGCCGACCGAGGCGATCCAGAGCGTCGGCTGCAACCCGATGGTGGCACCGAGCGCGCCACCGGCGAGCGCGCCCACCGGCCGAATGCCGTAGTTGACCATCATGTGCGCGCCCGACACGCGCGCCTGCAGCCGGCCAGGGACGAGCGAGGCTTTGATCGACATCCCGCTGATGTCCAGCAGCATCACGCCGAAGCCGGAGAAGAACTCGGCCAGGAACAGCATGGCGGCAACCTGTGGTGCCGGCCCGCCGGCCAGCGGCACCAGCACGAGCGGCGCGGTGAACAGCAGGCAGCCGACGAGGAAAGCAGGTCCGATCCCGAGAGCCCGGCCGACCCGGCCGGTCAAGATCGAGCCGAGAACGCCGCCGAACGAGGCGGCGCCGAGGATCGCGCCGAGCAGACCCGGTGTCACGTGCAGCTCGCGGGTGGCGTAGAGCACGAACAGCGCCCAGAACATGAAGTTGAAGAAGTTGATGGTGGCGCTGCACAGCAGCAGGCCGCGCATGATCGGCGAGCCCGCGATGAACCGGATGCCGGCCGCCAGATGGCCGCGCTCTCTCGCCTCGACCGCCGGCTCGATCGCCCGAACCCGGCCCAGAAACGTCGCAGATGCCAGGAACGACAGCGCGTCGACGACCATAGTGATCGGCGCCGTCAGGATCTGGACCAGGGTGCCGCCAAGACCCGGGCCGACCACGAACGACAGCGACCGGGTGCCTTGCAGGATCGAGTTGCCCTGGACGTACTGCGGTCGCGGCACTACCGAGATGAACAGGGTGCTGTAGGCGACCTGGAACAGCACGCTCAGCGTGCCAACTCCGAACGCCACCACGTACAGCAGCGGCAGCGACAGGAGCTCGAGCAGGTACGCGGCCGGAATGCTCGCCAACAGCACGGCCCGGCCGTAGTCCGCCAGCATCATGATCTTCCGGCGGTGCCCGACCCGGTCCACCAGCACACCGGCGTGCAGGGAGAACAGCAGGTTCGGCACCAGCCCGGCGGCCGTCAGATAACCCATCTGCGCAGCGCTCGCGTCAAGCGCGAGGACCCCGACCAGCGGCAGCGCGATCAGGCTCACCTGGTCGCCGAGCATCGAGATCGCCTGGCCGGCCCAGAACCTGCGGAACTGCGGGTTCTCCCGCAGCAGGGCGGGGACCGGCTGGCGGCGGGTGGCCGCCGCAACCGTGGTGCTCACTGCTCCTTCTCCCGCTTGACCGGGCCGAGGTACGGGAAGGCGAGCTGCAGGAACGTCACCGACCGCGATCCGGCGGGGCGCAAGTCGGGGTTGAACCGTCGTTCATCGAACGGCTCCAGTAGTGCGTCGAGCTTGGTGCCGAGCTCGGTCAGCTCCTCGGTGGTGACATAGAGCGTGGTATCGCCGAAAAGCGCCGCCGCCTGCCAGTCCAGCGGCTCGGCCGGCTTGCCCTGGATCCACATCATGAGCAGCTCGAAGTAGCGCTCGGCGATCACCGACTCCAGCTGCTCGGTCGCCGCGGCCATCTCCGGCGTGTCGCCGGCCCCGCTGAACCACATGCCGTGCGAGGTCGCGCGCCACGGCCGCTCCCGACCGCGGCCGCCGCCGGCCTCCTCGACCAGCCCGTACTTGGCGAGCTGGCGCAGATGGAACGAGCACAGCGCGTCGCTCTCGCCGAGAATCTCGGCGGCCTGGGTCGCGGTCATCGGACCTTCCCGGCGCAGCAGCGCCACCAGCGTCAGGCGGAGTGGATGCGCGACCGCGCGCAGCGAGCGCGGGTCGGTCAGCTTGAGGGTCTTGAGCGGCGGGGCCGCCGCCTTCTTCCTTTTCCCAGCCACGCAACCAAGCGTAGCTTTGGAAGCACTACTTTGGAAGTACTTCTTTGGAAAGACTTATTTGGATTGAGCCCGGCGCTGTCAGGGCCGGTATGGTGCGCGTGTGCCGAGCAGCTCCGATCTCGTAGTCCTTGGTGCGGGGCCGGCCGGCCTCGCGGCGGCCTGGCACGCCGCCCGGCGCGGTTACTCGGTCGTGGTGCTCGAGCGCGCGAACGTGGTCGGCGGGATGGCCGGCAGCTTCGACGTGGACGGTGTCCGGGTCGACCATGGCAGCCACCGGCTGCACCCGGCGACCCCGCCGCATCTGATGGGCGAGCTGCGCTCACTGCTCGGCGACGATCTCCAGTTGCGGCGCCGGAACGGGCGGTTGCGGTTGGCCGGGCAGTGGCTGGGATTCCCGCTCCGCGGCGCGGAACTAGCCAAGGTTCTGCCGGTGTCGATGCTGGCCCGGATCGGCCTGGATGCGGCCGCGGCGCCACTGCGCCGCGGCCGCATCGACTCCTACGCGACTGCGCTTCGGCAAGGCCTGGGCCGCACGCTGTATGACGCGCTCTATGGCCCGTACGCGCTCAAGCTCTGGGGATTGCCCGGCGAGCAGATCGACGCCGAGCAGGCTCGGCGCCGGGTCACCGCGGACACCCCGTGGAAGATCGCGGCGCGGATTCTGCGGGGCCGCGCCGAGGGGCAAGGCCGATCGTTCTACTACCCAAGCCGCGGGTTCGGGCAGATCGTCGAGGCTCTGGCCGACGCGGCATCCGCGGCCGGGGCCGATATCAGGCTCGGTGCCGAGGTCCAGCGGATCCACGCCTCGCCAGATGACGGCGTCCGGGTGAGCACCAGCGCAGCCGACCTGCTCGGCGGCCAGGTGTTCTCCACGCTGCCGCTACCGTTGCTGGCCCGGGTGGCCCGACCGGAGCCGACGCCGGCCGCCATCGAGGCAACCGGCCGGCTGCGCTTCCGAGCCATCGTGCTGGTGTACGTGACACATACCGGCGGCCGCTGGACGGAATTCGACGCGCACTACCTACCCGGTCCCGAGTCGCCGGTCACCCGGATCTCGGAACCGGTCAACTACCGAGAATCCGCGGACGATCCATCCGACCGGAGCGTCGTATGCGCGGAGATCCCGTGCGCGGCCGATGCCGCTGACCCGATCTGGCGCGCCAGCGATGCCGAGCTCGGTGAGCTGGTCCGGGACACCGCCGCTCGGCTCGGGCTGCCACTGCTACGCCTGGCCGCGGTCACTACGAAGCGCCTCGCCCGCGTCTATCCGATCTACGAGCTTGGTTACCAGGACAGCCTCCGCGGCGTCGACGCCTGGGCGGCCGATCTGCCACGGGTCACCACCTTCGGCCGGCTCGGCCTGTTCGCGCACGACAACACCCACCACGCGCTGGCCATGGGCTACGACGCGGTGGACGCGCTCACCAGGGACGGGTTCGACGAGCTGGCCTGGGACGCGGCGCGCGAACGGTTCGCCGCCCACGTGGTAGAGGACTGACCCGTGCCGCGCACGTCGGCGTTGAGCTCCCGATGCACCGCCGGGACCACCCGGCGCAGGTAGGGCCACAGCCGCACGAACGAGGTTCCGGTCTGGCGGAATCGGTACCTGATCGGCACTTCCGCGTAGGCGAACCCCTTGCCCAGCAGGTCGAGAGTGAGCACCTGCGCGTAGTTGTAGTCGTGGATGACCTCGGCAGCCCGGGCCGCGGTCGGTGCGAACGCGCGGTACCCGCTCTGCCCGTCGGTGATATCGGGTCGCCTGGACACCCACCGAAGCCACCGGGTCAGCACCCGATTGCCCAGCCGGCGGTGCGGGTGCATCCGCTCGATCTGCCCGGCGAAGCGCGATCCCACCACGTAGTCCGCGGTTCCGGCCAGCACCGGCGCGACCACCGCCTCCAGGTCCTCGGGGAAGTACTCGCCGTCCGCGTCCAGATACACGACCGCCGCGGGATCGAGCCGTACCGCCTCGGCCAGACCGCGCCGGACCGCCGCGCCGAGGCCGAGATTGGCCGGCTGCGTCAGCACGATCGCGCCGACCTGCCTGGCCCGGTCCGCGGACGCATCGGTCGAGCCGTCGTCCACCACGATCACGACCACCGGGCATCGGCCAACCCGAGCCGGCAGCCGGGCCACGACGTCTCCGACGGTGTCCTGCTCGTTGTGGACCGGCAGGAACGCCACGACGGGAGCGGCCGGTTCGGGCTCGTCCGGCGCCGGCCGGTCCGGACCTGTGCGCGGCAACCGCAACCGTCCCCAGTAGCCAGGAACCGGGACCACGAGCGCGACCGCACCGGTGACCAGCGCATACCCGGTCTTCACCGCATGCGTGGTCAAGGCGATCGCGAACCCGGCGCCGGCCGGCACGCCGATGGCGACCAGCGCGGCGGCCGCGGCGGCTTCGTACGAGCCGAACCCGCCCGGGGTCAGCGCTATGGCCTGGGCCGCGATCGTCACGGCGGTCACCGCGATCGCCTGCTGCGCGGATAGGTGGTGGCCGGCCGCGGCGGCAATCTGCCAGATCACCGCTGCTTCGAGCGCCCAGGCCAGCACGGCGGCCAGCGCGAGCACGAACCCGGTGGCGCCGCCGACGGCGCGAACCTCGGCTCCGTCACGCCGCAGCCGCCGCAGCCACCCGACGCCCAGCAGCGCCACCGCGGCCGGGACCGCCAGCGCCAGCCATCGCCACGGGCCGACGAGATCCGATAGAAGCGCGGGCGCGGCAACCAGCGCGAGCAGAACGACCGCGGCCAAGTCGGCCGAGCGCAGCGCGATCGCCGAGGCCAGCACCGGCCGGGCAGGCAGCGGGGTTCGGCGCAGCACGCTGGTGACTCGCAAGACCTCGCCGAGCCGGGCCGGGAGCAGGTGGTTGCCGAGCAGGCTCACGTGCAGGGCCGCCCACGACTGGCCCGATGCGAGGCCCGGCAGCACTCGCCGCCACGACCAGGACCGCAGTGCGAAGGCGGTCGCGTACGCCACTAGCGCCAGGGCCAGCCCACCCGGATCGGCCACGACCGCACGGGCCACGGCGCCGAGCTCGGTGCGGTCGACGATGCGCAGCAGGTAGCCGGCGGCGACCACCAGCACGAATGCGCCGGCCAATAGCCGTACCCAATCGAGCGCCGACCGTTTCGTTGTGCCGTCCGGCCGCAATGGCCCTCCTTGGTGATCACTAGGTTAGGTTAGGTTAACCTTAGCTGCCATCCGGCGACCCGCGGCCGGTCTCTGGCGGTTGGTCGCGAGACGGGAGGGACGTGTCCGCTGTCGTTACCGGCGCCGCCGGGTTCATCGGCCGCGAACTCGTCCGGCAGCTGCTCGCAGCGGGTGAATCGGTCGTCGGCATCGACCGGATCGCCCAGTCACCGTGTCCGGGACTGACCGCGCTCACCGCCGACTTGTGCGACCGCGACGAGCGGGTCGCCGCCGCGCTGACCGGTGCCGACGCCGTGTTCCACCTGGCCGGTTGTCCCGGTGTTCGGGACCCGAGGCCGGCCATCGACACGCTTCGGCAGCGGGACAACGTGCTGGCCGCGGCCGCGGTGCTCGCGGCCGTCCCGGGCGGCACCCCGCTCGTGGTCACCTCGTCGTCGTCGGTGTACGGCGGTGCCGGGTTCGGCCGTTCCAGCCGGGAGGGTGACCGGCTACGGCCGCGGGGTGGCTACGCACGGAGCAAGGTTGCGGTCGAGCGGTTGTGCCGGCGACGGATGGCCGTGGGCGGCCGGATCGTGATCGCCCGCCCGTTCACCGTGGCGGGCGAGGGCCAACGGGCGGACATGGCGCTGGCCGGGTGGATCGCCGCGGCCCGCGCCGATCAGGCGCTGCGGTTACTCGGCTCGCCGGCCCGGACCAGAGACGTCACCGATGTGCGGCAGGTGGCTAGCGCGCTGATCGCGCTGGCCGGAACCGTGACGCAGGGGCCGGTCAACGTAGGCACCGGACACGGGCACAGCCTGGCCCAGATGGTCGCCGCGGTGGCCAAGGCGCTGCAGGTCGAGATCCGCATCCAGGTGGTCCCGGCCGGACCGGCCGAGGTACCCGACACGCGCGCCGACACCACCCGGCTACGCCGGCTGATCGGATGGGTCCCCGAAACTGATCTTGACCGGCTGGTAGCGCGCCAGGTCGCAGCCGGTACTGTCGCCGACTCGGAGCAGGCCGGGGAGGTCGCCGACCCGGAGCAGGCCGGCGCTGGTGCGGACCCGGTACTGGCGGGGGTGGCATGAACACGCTGACCGTCCGCCGCGCGGTGGTGCTGGTTTTTCTCGTCGCCACCATCGCGGCAGCCGCCGGCATCGGGGTACGCGCCACGTTCGGCGCGCACGTCGCGGTAGACGAGGTCCAGTACCTGCTCAGCGCGCTCTCCGTCGCCGAAGACGGCAACCTCGACATCAGCGACGAATTGGCCGAACAGCGCTGGGCCGACTTCGCCGACACCGAGCCGCCGGTGCAGACCGAGGTACTGTCCGGCGGCCGGCAGCTCAGCCCGCACGATCCGCTGCTGCCACCGCTGCTTGCCCTGCCGATGGGAATGCTCGGCTGGGTGGGCGCCAAGTTGGTACTCGCGCTGCTGGCCGGGGTATTGGCCGCCGCCACGCTCTGGCTCGGGGTGCGCCGGTTCGCGATCCCGCTCCCGATGGCCACGATGGGCGTCGGCTTGGCCAGCGCTTCGGCGCCGCTGGCGGTGTACGGCCAGCAGGTGTATCCGGAGCTGCCGGCCGCGCTGGCGGTCGTCCTCGCCGTCGCGGCGCTGACCGCACCCAGCGCCGGTCGCGGTCCGGTGCTACTGCTCGGCGCGACGGTGACCGTGCTGCCGTGGCTGTCGGTGAAGTACGTTCCGGTTGCGGCCGCCCTGGCGTTGCTCGCCGGGTTCCGATGGTGGCGCACCGGCCACCGCCGCGCGGTCGGCTGGCTGGTCGGCGGTCTGGTGCTGATGGGAGCGACCTACCTGGCCGCGCATCGAGCGGTCTGGGGCGGCTGGACCGTCTACGCCACCGGTGATCACTTCCAGCAGTCGGGGGAGTTCGGGGTGATCGGGTTTCACCCGAACTATGTCGGCCGGGCGCTGCGGCTGGTCGGTCTGCTGGCCGATCGCGGTTACGGGCTGGTGCCGTGGCAGCCGGGCTGGCTGCTGCTAGTACCGGCGCTGGGCGCCACACTCGGCTCGGTCTGGCTGGCCCGCCGGGGCCGCCGGTCGGGTGACGTGCCCGACAGTGCCGACCGAAACGACCGATCCAGATATGCCGAGACCGGTTGGCAGACCGCGGTCCTCGCCTGGCCGCTGCTCGCCGGCTGGCTGGTAGCGACGTTCGTCGCGGTGACCATGAGCGGGTTCTGGTGGCCGGGTCGCCAGCTCGTCGTAGTGCTGCCACTCGCACTGCTGATGATCCTGCGCTGGCTGGCCACCGCGGCGCCGGCGCTGCGGCGGATCGCGCTCGGCCTCGGCGTCCTCGGCGTCTGGTCGTATACCTGCCTGCTGGTGGACGGCTACCAGCGTGAGATCACCTGGGTCAGCGGCTTCCAGCGGGTGGACGACCCCGTGTACGCGATGCTGCGTCCGCTGCTTCCCGACTACGGCGGCCAGTTCTGGCTTCTGCACCTGCTCTGGCTGGTCGCGCTCGCCGGATCGGCCTGGGCCGGCTGGCGAGCGGCCACCGGGCCGGCCCGGCCGGCGCCCACCCGGACGTTGCCCTCGCAGATCAGTACGACCAGTGGAAGGTAGGCATGATGTTCCGTCCAAACTCGCGGCTAGCCACTGCAGCCGTCGCCGTACTCGCGGCACTCACCCTCACCCTGGCCGGTTGCAGCGACGACGGGAGTGGCGGAGGTTCGGGTTCGGGCTCTGGCTCGGGCTCCGGGTCCGGATCCGAGGCCACCACCAGCCCAACCCCCTGACCGTCTTTTCGATCATTACCGGCGCAGTGCGCAAATGATCACCCGGTTTGGGCGATTTATCCGCACACAGCGCCGGTAATGATCAAGTAGTGGGCCTGGGTCAAGCCGGGCCCACCGGTCGGGGCGGCCGCTGCTAGGCTCGCGAACGGTCGCGACCCGGCGCGTGGCTGTGACGACCTGGGGAGGTTTCGTGTCTGAGAACCAGTCCGCTGCGATAGGCACAGACCAAACTTCATTGCTTGCCGACCTGGCCAGCACCGACCCGCAGATCGCCGAGCTGATCGAGTCCGAGGGCCGCC
>DATFRM010000320.1:0-2522 GCA_035263265.1 Actinomycetes bacterium | reverse complement strand
GACGGACACGCGCTCGCGCTCGAGGCCGGCGCCACGCTGATCAACATGGAATTCGTCCAGTTCCACCCGACCGGCATGGTCTGGCCGCCCTCGGTACGCGGGCTGCTGGTCACCGAGTCGGTGCGTGGCGACGGCGGTGTGCTGCGCAACTCCGAGAACCGGCGCTTCGCATTCGACTACATCCCGGAGTTCTTCAAGGCGGAGACCGCCGACAGCGAGGCTGAGGCCGACCGCTGGTACGACGACAAGAAGGGCAATCGGCGGCCACCCGAGCTGCTCCCGCGCGACGAAGTAGCGCGGGCCATCAACGCCGAGGTCAAGGCCGGCCGCGGGTCACCGCACGGCGGGGTGTTCCTCGACATCGCGTCCCGGCGCACGCCCGAGTACATCCGCCGCCGACTGCCGTCGATGTACCACCAGTTCCGCGAGCTGGCCGACGTCGACATCACTAAGGAAGCGATGGAGATCGGGCCGACCTGCCACTACGTGATGGGCGGGGTCGAGGTCGACGCGGACACCCAGATGTCCGTAGTGCCCGGCTTGTACGCGGCCGGCGAGGTCGCGGGTGGCATGCACGGGGCCAACCGGCTCGGCGGTAACTCCCTATCCGACCTGCTGGTATTCGGCCGGCGGGCCGGTAAGTACGCGGCGCAGTACGCGTCCGGTCTGAGCAGCGGTAGGCCGGTCGTAACCGAGGAGCAGGTCACCGGGGCCGGCCAGGCGGCGCTGGCGGCGTTCCAAACCGAGGGCACGGAGAACCCGTACACGGTGCATCAGGACCTGCAGCAGGTGATGAACGACCTGGTCGGGATCATTCGAACGGCCGAGGAGCTCCAGCGCTCGCTCGAGGAGATCGAGGCGCTTAAGCAGCGTGCGGCCCGGCTTGCCGTGACCGGCGACCGCCGGTTCAACCCCGGTTGGCACCTGGCCATTGACCTGGACAACATGCTGCGGGTATCCGAGTGCATCGCGATGGCCGCGCTCGAACGCAAGGAGAGCCGCGGTGGGCACACCCGCAACGACTACCCGCTCACCGATCCCGAATGGGGGAAGATCAACGTCGTGCTGCGCGAGGAGGACGGAAAGGTCACGCTCTACCACCAGCCCCTCCCGCCGATGCCGCCGGAGCTCGCGGCGCTGCTCGAGGAGAAGTAGATGAGCTACCAGGCGCATTTCCAGGTCTGGCGCGGCGATGCGGACGGCGGCGCGCTGCAGGACTTCGAGATCGAAGTCAACGAGGGCGAGGTCGTCCTCGACGTTATTCATCGGTTGGCCGCGACCCAGGCCGGCGACCTCGCGGTCCGGTGGAACTGTAAGGCCGGCAAGTGCGGCTCATGCTCGGCCGAAATCAACGGCCTGCCCCGGCTGATGTGCATGACCCGGATGAGCACCTACGCCACCACCGAGACCGTGACGGTCACCCCGCTGCGTACCTTCCCGGTGATCAAAGACCTGGTGACGGATGTCTCGTTCAACTACGAGAAGGCCAAGACGGTCCCGGCGTTCCTGCCGAAGCCGAAGGACCCGGACGGGGTGTACCGGATGGCGCAGGTCGATGTCGAGCGCAGCCAGGAGTTCCGCAAGTGCATCGAATGCTTCCTGTGCCAGAACGTATGCCACGTAATCCGGGATCACGAGGAGAACAAGCCCGCGTTCGCCGGGCCGCGGTTCTTCATCCGGCTCGCCGAGCTCGACATGCACCCGTTGGATGTCAACAACCGCAAGGCCCTGGCGCAGGAGCAGGCCGGGCTCGGGTACTGCAACATCACCAAGTGCTGTACCGAGGTATGTCCCGAGCACATCAAGATCACCGACAACGGGATCATCCCGCTCAAGGAGCGCGTGATCGACACCAAGTACGACCCCTTGGTGTGGCTCGGTAACAAGGTTCGCCGTCGGTAGACCGGCCTCGGCCGGTTTCGGCGGGTCCGTTCCCCCATCGTGCTGGCCCGGCTGCGCTGGCCCGACGTTTGCTAACCCGGCGCTTGCTACCCCGGGCGCTTGCTACCCCGGCTGTGCTGCCTGCGGCTGTGCTGCCTCGGCGTTCGTCTGGCGCGGACACTGCCTGCTACCCGCTCGTTGGCGCCTACCACTCCCCAGTCAGAGGCACATAGACCCGAAGCCGTCGCGTATAGCCGACAGCGTCGAGGAAACTCGACGCGACCGAGTGGCACGCCCCTCGGCGGACGCTCGACACGATCGTGAGCTCGACACGATCGTGAGCTCGACACGATCGGGAAAGCTCGACAGGCTCGGTGCTGCTCGACGTCGTCGGGAAGGTCCGACTCCAGCGAGCTTGCCGGCTCCTATCCGGCCAGGACGTGCTTGCGCAGCTCGGAGACCACCGGCAGGTCGGCGGGCAACCAGTCGACGTCGTACAGCTCGTCCGGACCCAACCAGCGCACCGCACTGTGATCTTCGAGTGGGCGCGCCTCACCGTCGATGATCCTGGCGGTCCAGACCCGCATTACCAGGCCGTTCCGCATCGGCCAGTCTCCGCCGATCCGCTCGACGAGCTCGAT
>DATFRM010000319.1:0-22982 GCA_035263265.1 Actinomycetes bacterium | reverse complement strand
CCGTCCGGCTTATCTCGGCGTGGGCGTTCGAGGTGCTGGGTTTGGCTGAGCTTCGGCTGTGGGCGCATCGCGAGAACACGGCATCCCGGCGGGTTGCCGAGCGAGCCGGCTACCGCAGGGACCCGGCTCGGGACCAGTCGCGGCGGATCAAGGGAGCCAGCTGGCCGACGGTGGCTTACCGGCTGCCGGCACCGGTGGACTCGAACCGGGCGCAGATCTCCAGCACCTCGCTGCCGTAGCGGTCCAGCTTCGCCGGCCCGATGCCGGATATCCGGCCGAGCTCGGCCGGACTGGCCGGAACCGACTCGGCGATGGCCACCAGCGTGGCATCGGTGAACACCACGTACGCCGGCACCCCCTGGGCACCGGCCTGGGCCAGCCGCCACGACCGCAGCGACTCGTACAGCCGCTCGTCATAGCTGGCCGGGCACTGCGTGCAACGTCCGGTCTTGCGCTCGGCCGCGCTGCGAAGCGGCACCCCGCACGCCCGGCAGTGCGCGACCCCACCCACGCCGGCCGCGCGCCGACCGGCCGCGACCCCACTCGCGCCGGCTCGTTGGGCGCGATCTCCGGTCGGCACCAGCCCGTCGAGGAACCGGGACGGAGTCCGGCTCGCCCGGCCGCCGGGTGAGCGCGCAGCCGCCCAGGACAGCCGCAGGTGCTCACGCGCCCTGGTGATGCCGACGTAGAGCAGCCGCCGCTCCTCCTCGATCGACTCCAGAGTTTGCGCATACATGATCGGGATCAACCCGTCGACCAGGCCGACGAGGAAGACCGCATCCCACTCCAGCCCCTTGGCCGCGTGCAGCGACGCGAGCGTGACGCCATCGACGGTCGGGACGTGTTGTGCGGCCGCACGTTCCTCGAGCTCGGCGACCAGCTCCGGCAGGCCTACGCCGCTACGGACGCTCGCCAGCTCCTCGGCGAGCCTGACCAGTGCGGCCAGCGACTCCCAGCGCTCCCGGGCAGCGCCGGACCCGGTCGGCGGCTGCGTCGACCAGCCCATCGCGCCGAGCACCGCTGCGACGTCCGCGCCGAGGCCGCCGCCACCCAGACCGCCGTCGCCCTGGTCATGGCCACTTACATCCCCGGGTCCCAGCTCGCCGCCGCCGGATTGCACGCCCGACCGGGCCGCGCCGCGCAGCAGCAGCATGGCCTCGCGCACCTCCGGACGCTCGAAGAACCGCTCGGCACCGCGAACGACGTACGGGATTCCGGCCTCGGCCAGCGCCTGCTCGTAGCTCTCCGACACCGCGTTGGTCCGGAACAGCACGGCAATGTCGCTGGCCCTGACACCGGAGGCGAGCAACCGGCCGATCGCCCTGGCTACCCCGTCGGCCTCCGCGGTCTCGTCCGGATACTCGACGGTCACCGGGTCCGGACCGGCCGGGCGTTGCGCCACCAGTTCGATCCGGTGCCGCGCGGTGATCGGCGGGGCGTGCGCGAGCAGAACGTTGGCCAGCCGCACCACCTGTGGTGTCGACCGGTAGTCCCGCACCAGCCGGACCAGCGTCGACCCCGGATAGCGGTTGGTGAACCCGAGCAGGTAGTCGGCGCTGGCGCCGGCGAACGAGTAGATCGTCTGGTTGGCGTCGCCGACCACGCAGAGGCTGTCCCGGTCGCCCAGCCACAGCTCGAGCAGCCGCTGCTGCAGTGGGCTGACGTCCTGGTACTCGTCGACGACAAAGTGGCGGTACTGCGAGCGCACCGCGTCGGCGACGTCCGGACGCTCGCTGAGAATGCCGACCGTGAGCAGCAGGGTGTCCTCGAAGTCCATCAGCCCGCGATCGCGCTTGACCTCTTCGTACGCCGAGTAGACCTGCGCGACGACGGCCGACTCGAGGCCTCCGGCCGGATCCCGACGCGCCTTCGTGGCGGCTGCGAGGTAATCATCGGGCGCGGTCTGGGTGACCTTCGCCCACTCGATCTCGGCGGCGAGGTCGCGCAATTCGGCGCGGTCGACCCGCACCCGCACCCGGCTGGCGGCCTCAGCGACGGTCGCGGCCTTGGCCTCGATCAGCCGCGGCAACGGTCCCCCGACGACCTGGGGCCAGAAGTACCGCAGCTGGCGCAGCGCGGCCGAATGGAACGTGCGGGCAGCCACGGTGCTCACGCCAAGCCGCCGCAACCGGCCGCGCAGCTCGCCGGCGGCCCGGGTGGTGAACGTGACAGCCAGGACGTGCCGCGGGTCCTGGATCCCGGCGAGCGCGGTGTAGGCGATCCGGTGCGTGATCGCCCTGGTCTTGCCGGTGCCGGCACCGGCCAGCACGCAGACCGGCCCGGCGGTCGCGGTCGCGACCTCCCGTTGCTCCGGGTCGAGGGCCGCGATCACCTCGTCTGGCGTCACTCGGCAAACCTAACTGCCGGCACCGACATCTGGCCGCGAACGCGGCGGATATCCACAGCATCGCCGACGTGAGCAATGCCACACCGTTACCCGGAAGGTTGGGCCCGATACGTCCGGTTATCCAGTGGGAAGGGATAGACCCAGGAAGGGAATGGTTGAGACCGGTGTCCGTAACGATGTACAGCACGACCTGGTGCGGCTACTGCCGCACGCTGAAGTCGGCCATGGATCGCGCGGGCATCGCGTACGACGAGATCGACATCGAGCAGGACCCGGCGGCGGCCCGCTACGTCATGGGGGTCAACGGAGGCAACCAGACGGTGCCGACGCTTCGATTCGCCGATGGCAGCTCACTGACCAACCCGTCCCTCACCGAGGTCAAGCAGCGACTCGCGCACCGCTAATACGCCCGACGCTGGGCTGGCCTCGCGCCAACCCGAGAGGCCGCGGGGCGGCGGTCTGGTCAGCCGCCCGGATTAGGCAGCTCGCCGCCGAACCAGCTCTCGATCAATCGCCGCGCGATAGAGACAGGCGGTGGCAACAGCACGGCACGATCCCGAACCGCCAGATACAGCTCGTCCCTGGTGAACCAGCGCGCCTCGACCAACTCGTCCTCGAGCCTGATCTCGGTTGTCCTGGCCCGGGCCAGGAATCCGAGCATCAAGCTGGACGGGAACGGCCACGGCTGGCTGCCGAAATACCGCACCTCGCTGACGTGCACGCCGGATTCCTCATGGACTTCCCTGATCACCGCGCGCTCGGCCGACTCGCCCGGCTCGACGAAGCCGGCGAGCGTGGAGAACCGGCGCGGCGGCCAGCTCGGTTGCCGACCGAGCAGGGCCCGGTCGTCCGAATCGGACACCAGCATGATCACCGCTGGGTCGGTACGCGGGAAGTGCTCGCTCCCGTCAACCGGGCATTTGCGTATGTGCCCACCGGCCACCGGCTCGGTAGGCGCGCCGCAACGGGGGCAGTGGCGATGGGTGCCGTGCCAGTTGGCCAGTGCGATCGCATGCACGAGCAGGCCGATGTCACGGTCGTCGAGCAGCCCACCCACGGCCCGGATCCCGGCCAGCCGCTCGCCCCCACCCGGAGCGACCGGCGCATCGGACGCGAAATACGCCGTGCCGTGTTCGTCGAGACCGAGGAAATACCGCTCGCCACCATCGACGAACTCCGGGGCGGTCAGGACCAGCTTCGGCGGATCGCCGCTGACCAGCGACTCGCCCTCGTGCACCCGCAGCACCCTGGTCGCCGGATCACGCCAAAACTGGTCGAGCTGAACGGGATCGGTGCGCAACGCGGTCGCCATGTCCACGGTGCCCCTGGCCAGTGGCAGCTCGACCGCGTTCATGTGGCCGAGGTTACTTCACCTCGCAGATCTTGATCGGTTCGCGCTATAGCCAGCCGCGCCGGACCGCGTTGAGCGCCGCCTGGAACCGCGTCTGCGCACCGAGCTCGGTCATCAGCCGGTTGAGCCGGCGCTGCACTGTGCGCTCGCCGATGCCCAGGTGCCGGGCGATCGCCCGGTCCTTCATGCCCTGGGTCAGCAGGGTGAGCAGTTGCCGGTCGCTCGCCGTCGGTTGTCCGGGGCGGCCCAGCTCCACCGGGGCGGTCCCGGGCGCGTCGTCCGGCCCGGCACTCGTGTCGCCGTCGAGTGCGGAGCTGGCGATCCGCTGCACCGGCGGTCCGGCCTGTTGCAGCGCGCGGGCGCGCCAGATCGCGTACGGCTGCGCCCGCTCCCACAGCAGGTCGGCCAGCGCGACCGCGGTGTCGAACAGAGCGGATCTGCCGAGCACCAGCACGCTGGTGATCTGACCGTCATCGGACACGCTAAGCGGGCTGATCGCCAGCTCGCCGTCGACGAGCGCGAACGTGATCGGCACCACATCGAGCACCCTGACCTCGCCGGCGGTGGCGGGATCCCTGGCGCCCGCTGTGAGCTCGGCGCGGGCGCAGATCCGGCGAACGTGCACCCCGCGGCTGCGCGCGTCGCGCACCACCGGGGACGGCAACCGACCGAGGTGGGTACCGCCATCGACGAACAGCAGGTCGTCCCTGGCTCGTCCGAGCACGGCCAGCGCGGCTCGGGTCGAAGCACGGATACCCTCGATCACCTCGATTGGTGACGACGGCCACGCCGAAACGCCGGGGCCGGAGCGAAGCTCGGCAAGCGGCGAGACCCCGGGCCCGTGCACAGCCCGCCGGTACGGCAGGCCCTCTCCCGGCATTGTCACCCGACGTCACCATCCCTCAGCGGTTGCGCCCTGGGGCTCCCCCGTCCGTTGCCACATCGGGCTCCGCCCCGCGCGGGACCCTGAGACCTACGAACGCCCGTTTGGATGTGACACGAAAGTGAGTGGCAAATGGTTCAACCCATCAGGGCGTGAGCAGGGCTTCGAGCTGATCGCGATCCGCCAGCGGCTCCGGTACCACGGTCTGTCCGGTGCGGATGTAGACGAACGCGGCGCGCACCGTGGACAGTGAAAGCGCATGCAGCTCGACCCAGGCCAACCGGTAAATGGCCAACTGGAGCGGATCGGCCGACTGGGTCCGGTTGGTCTTCCAGTCGATGACAGTGAACCCGCCGTCCGGATCGGCATAGACCGCGTCGATGCGCCCGCGCACGCTGCGGCCTCCGAGCACCAGATGGAACGGCACCTCGATTGCGTGCGGGATGCGCCGTGCCCACTCGCTGCGCTCGAACGCGGCGCGCAGTCCCTCGAGATCCGTGTCGTCCTCGATGTCAGCGTCCGCGGCACCCGGCAGCTCGTCGTCGACGATCAGCGGTTGCTGGCCGAACCGGCTCTCTACCCAGGCATGGAAGCGCACTCCCCGCCGGGCGGCGGTCGCCGGTGGTCGGGGCAGCGGGCGGGCCAGCTCGCGGGCGAACTCGTCCTCGTCCGCCGCAAGCCGCATCAGCTGGGTCGCCGACAGCGACAAGGGCAACACGACGGTTCGCTCCGCGGTGCGGGACTCTTTGAGCTCGGCAAGGAGGACTTCGAGATCCCGGTCCCAGCCATCGACCCGTTCTCGATCAGCGGAATCGAGAGCGGCCACGCCGGCCGCGGCAGCCGCCGGGCTCGCCGGCCGCTCGAGCTCCTGGCCACCTGCTGCCCGGGCCAACTGCTCGGTCGTAGCCACGATGGCTTCGCGGACCCAGCCCGCCGCCTCCTGCCGGCGGGCATAGCCGACCGGGTCGAGCGGCACCGGCCAGGCAACCTCGGCCCGGGTCTCCAGCTGCGGGTTCGTCGCACCGTCGGCCGGGGATTCGAACCAGCGCACCACCTCACCTAGCCCCGCATCGCATCCGGCCGCCAGTTCGCTGAGGAAGTCTGACGGCCCGCGCGGCTTGCGCTGGCTCGGTCCCCACCAGTGGCCGCTGGCCACCAGCAGCCGCCGCGGCCTGGTGACCGCGACATAGCCGAGACGCCGTTCCTCCAGCGCCTCGTGCTGCCTGCAGGCCGCGGCGAACTCTCGGACCGCGGCCGGCGACCAGTTCGCCAGCTCCGGCATCCAGGCGCGATCGCCGCGTAGCGGATTGGGCAGCACCTTGCCGCTGCTGGTCCACTTCGACCGGCCGCGCCTGCTCGGGAAGACCCCGGCGGAGACGTTCGGAAGTACGACGACGTCCCACTCCAGACCCTTCGCCGCGTGCACGGTCAGCAGCTTCACGGTCTCGCTGCCGCCGGGCGTGGCCTGGTCCAACCCGCGCTCGTGCTCGGCAGCCGCCCGCAGGTAGGCGAGGAACGCCGCGACCGAGGTGTCGTCCTCCAGATCGCGGAACTGGGCCGCGACGTCGAGAAACGCGGACAGTGAGTCGCGCCGCCGGGCCGCGACCGCGCGGGGGCTGGCCGCGAGCTCGATATCCAGCCCGGTGGTCCCGACCACCCGGTAAAGCAGATCCAGCAGTGGCTCGCCCAGATGCCGCCGCAGTTGCCTGATCTCGGCCGTGAGCAGCGCGAAGCGAGCCCGGGCCGCCGCCGAGTAGGGTCCGTCGCCCGGCGACTCCAGCGCGTCGCAGAGGGCGACGATCTCGCTCGGGTCGATACCACCGACCGCCTCGTCCAGCACCGCGTCCGGGTCTTCGGCGTCGCGCTCGATGCCGGGCATCCGCACCAGCTGCGTTGCCCGCCGGCCGAGGAGCGCGAGATCCCGCGGCCCGATCCGCCAGCGCGGGCCGGTCAGTAGGCGTAGCAGCGCGGAGTTGCTGGTCGGATCGTCGAGCACCTCCAGCATCGCGAGCACGTCGCCGATCTCCGGCAACCTGAGCAGGCCACCCAGGCCGACGACCTCGACCGGGATCTCGCGCGCGATGAGGGCCGCATGGATCGGCGCGAAGTCCGAGCTGACCCGAGCCAGGATCGCGATCTGGCCGGGTGCGGTGTCGTCGGCCAAGATCTCGCCCACCTGGTCGGCGAGCCAGTCGATCTCCTCGGCGTACGTCTCGTGTAGCGCCACCCGGATCGTGCCGGCCTGCTCGGCTCCGGCCGCGGGTCGCAGCGCGGCAACTCCGGAATGGACCGCGCGCAGGCTTGCGGCCAGCTCGTTGGCCGCGGCGAGGATCCGGCCCCCGCTGCGCCGGTTCTCGGCCAACGGGTAGCCGCGCACCGGCTCGCCGGCGGCACCAGGAAAATGCCTGCCGAACTCGTCCAGGTTGGCCACCGACGCTCCGCGCCAGCCGTAGATCGCCTGGCACGGGTCGCCGACCGCGGTCACCGGATGGCCACCACCAAATAGCCCGACCAGCATCCGGCGCTGCGCGACCGAGGTGTCCTGGTATTCGTCCAGCAGAACCACCCGGAACCGATCCCGCTCACCCCGGCCGACCTCCGGCCTGGTCTCGGCCAGCAAAGCGGCGTCGTGCATCTGTTCGCCGAAGTCGGTGACCGCGCGGGCGCGCTTCTCGTCACGGTAGGCGCCGACCAGCCGGGTGAGCTCGAGCCGCTTGCGAGCCGCGGTGGCCGCTTCTCCGATGGCCTTGCCGTTCGCCGGCAGGTCGGCGAGTTCAGCCAGCAGCGCCTCGTCGAACTCGCGCAACCGCTCCGGCTCGACCAGGTGCTCGGCCAACTCCGCGTCCAGCGCGAGCAGGTCGCCGACCAGGTACGACACCGGGCTGGTGAGCTCGCGGAACGGCCCCCGGGAACGGCGAATGACCCGGGCCGCGAGCTGGTAGCGGGTCGCGTCCGCTAGCAGCCAGGCGTCGGGCTCGACCCCGATCCGCAGACCGTGCTCGCGCAGCAGCCGGGCCGCGTACGCATGGTAGGTGAGCACGGTGGGCTCGCCGCGCTCCTCATCGGCGCCGTTCTCATCGTCGCCGCCTATCCCGTCCGCGCGTTCGGCGTCGCGCCGGCCGGCCGGATACAACCCGTACGAGGTAAGCGCGTGCCTGACCCGCGACGCGAGCTCGCCGGCCGCCTTGTTCGTGAAGGTGAGGCCGAGCACTTGATCCGGTTGGACCTGTCCGGTGCCGACCAGCCATACCACCCGGGCGGCCATCACAGTGGTCTTACCGGATCCGGCACCGGCCACGATCACACCCGGTGCCAGCGGCGCCGCGATCGCGTCGAGCTGCTCGCCGGTCAACGGCACGCCGAGCAGATCGCGTAGTTGCGCGGGTGAATCGAGCCGCCGGTTCACTCGACCACCTGCTTACCCTCGGGCTGGGCCGGGCAGGCGCGACGGAACTCGCAAGGCCCGCAGTGATCGCCGGGGCGCGGTCCGAACTCCTCGGCGAGCACGCGCTCGGCCACGGTGGCCAGCAACTCGTCGACCCAGGTCTGATCACCGCCTTCCGCGCTCGGTCCGAGCGCGGGCTGCGCCTGAATATCCGGATCGCCGTGCCGATCCAGCCGGAGGTGTACCAACTCGGCGCCCCCGGGCAGGTCCGTCGCATCGCCTTCGGGGGCGTCGGTGATCCGGGCCAGCGCACCGGCGGCGACTGCGAGCTGATACACCCCGAGCTGGGGATGCTCGGCGAGGTCCGACTCGGCGACCTTGGACTTGCCGGTCTTGAAGTCGATCACATGGACCCGGCCGTCGTCGTCAAGCTCCACCCGGTCCATCCGCCCGTTCAGCGCGACCGCGGTCTCGCCGGCCTTGACCTGCACCTCGAACGGATGCTCTACGGCGAGCGTGGTCCGGCCGCGGCCGCGCAGGTGCCAGCGGAGGAACCGCTCGAGCGCCAGCCGCGCGTGGTCGCGCTGCTGGACCGACTGCCAGGGCGCCTCGAACGCGAGCTGACCCCAGACCCGGTCGAGCCGGGCGACCAGCCCGTCCAGCTCCGGCTCCGACGTGCCGGAGCCCACCTCGGCGGCCAGCGCGTGCACCAGCGAGCCGAACCCGAGGGCGGTCGTACGCGCGGACTCACCGTGTGCCTCCCGGCTGAGGAACCAGCGCAACGGGCACTGCCGTAGCGCGGCTACCGCACTGCCCGACAACCGCAACGGCAGCTGCGGATCGCGCACCGGTTGGCCGGGATCGGTGAGCTCGGCCATCCCCCACCACCGGTCCGGATGCGCGGCCGGGATCAGCGGATGCCCGTCGTCCCCGGCCTGGGCGGCCAGCAGTCCGAGCCGTGCGGCGGCGGCCCTGCGCAGCTCGGGCGCCACCTCCGGGTCGACCGCGACCGCCCGGAGCTCCGCGACCAGCCCGGACATGGTCATCGGCCGGGCCGGCCTGGACAGCACGTGCACCGGCTCGATCCCCACCTCGTCGAGGAACCGGGACGGCTGGTCGCCGTCATCGTCCGGTGACCGGACCGCGGTCACCAGCAACCGTTCCTTGGCCCTGGTCACCGCCACGTAGAACAGCCGTCGCTCCTCACCGAGGATCTCGGCCAGCGTCGGCGGCTCGGCCAGCCCGGTAGCGCCGATCCGGTCGGCAGACAGCAGCGAGCCGCGCTGCCGCAGATCCGGCCAACCGCCCTCCTGCACTCCGGTGACCACGACCAGCCGCCACTCCAGTCCCTTGGCCCGGTGCGCGGTCAGCAGCCGCACGCCCTCGCCCCGAACGGCGCGCTCGGCCAGCGTGTCACCCGGAATCTGCTGCGCCTCGACCTCGGCGATGAAGTTGAGCGCACCGCGGTAACCGGCACGCTCCTCGGCCCGCTCGGCCGCATGGAACAGCGCACAAACGGCATCGAGATCCCGGTCGGCGCGCGCTCCCGCCGGCCCGCCGAGCTCGGCGGCCCGGCGCAGCCGATACGGCCACCGGGTGCCCGACCACAGCTGCCACAGTGCGATTCCGGGCGCGCCGCCCTCGGTCAGCAACCGCCGCGCTTCGGCCAGCAGCCGCCCGAGCTGGACCGCCGGCGCGGCTACCCGGTCGTCGTAGCTAGCCAGGATCTCCGGCTTGGCCACGGCTTCCCTGATCAGCGCGGCCGAGCCGGCGACCTCGGTCAGCGTGCCACCGCCGGCGGCCGCGGCCAGCCGTTCTTCGGCCCGCAGCGCGCGACCGAGGCGGCGTAGATCGGCGGCATCGGCGCCACCGAGCGGTGATAGCAGCAGCACGCGAACCGCTTCCTCGGTAAGCGCGCTTTCGTCGGCCGCGCAGCGCAGCGCAAGCAGCAGTGGCGCCACCGCCGGCTCCAACCGCAGCGGCAGCTCGTCGCCGGCCACCTCGACCGGAACCCCGGCCGCGCCCAGCACCCGCCGGGTGACCGGAACGGAGCGCCGGCCCGAGCGGACCAGAACCGCCATCTCCCGCCAGGGGATGCCGTCTTCCAGGTGAGCCCGGCGCAGCACATCGGCCACCGCCTCCAGCTCCGCACCCAGCGACGGGTAGGTGCGAACCGCGACCATCCCCGGCTCGATTCCCGGTGCGGTGGCCAGCTCCCGGTGCACCTGCAGGTGCGCGTGCATCCGATTGAGCCGCATCCGCTCGGTCAGCCGACGGGATGCTGCGAGCAGAACCGCGCCGGCCCGCCGCGACGTATGCAATGCGAGCACGGTCGCCGGCCGCCCGTCGAGCTGGCGGAAGCGGCCCGGGAAGTCGAGGATGCCGGTCCGGTCGGCGCCCCGGAACGCGTAGATGGACTGGTCCGGATCGCCGACCACGACCAGCTCCCGGCCATCCCCGGCTAGCGCGGCGAGCAGCCGCACCTGAGCCGGATCGGTGTCCTGGTATTCGTCGACGAACACGGCCGAAAACCGTTCCCGCAGCTCCGCGCGGACGGACGCCTGCTCGACCAGCAGGACCGCACGATGCACCAGCTCCGCGTAGTCCAGTGCGCCCAGGCTGTCCAGCGTGTCCAGGTACTCCTCGACGAACGTGGCCAGCGCCGACCAGGTCTTCCGGTCACCGGTGTCGGCACCGATCCGGCGCAGATCGCGCGGATCGAGCGCGAGGTTGCGGGTGCGCGCGATGACGTCCCTGACCTCCTCGGTCAATCCCCGGGTGTGCAGGCAGTCGCGCAGTAGCTGCGGCCAGTGCACCCGGCCGGTGTCGACGCTGCCCGAGAGCAGCTCACGGACCGCAACCTCCTGCTCCGGTCCGGACAGCAACCGCAGCGGGTAAGCGAACACATCGGCCGGCTGGTACTGCCGGACCAGCCCGTAGCAGAACGAGTGGAATGTGGTCACGGTCGGAGCCACGGCCGACCGGCCGAGCCGGACGGTGATCCGATCACGGAGCTCGGCCGCGGCCCGGCGGCTGAACGTGAGCGCCAGTACCTCGCTCGGAGCCACCCCGGGACCCTGCCGGCTCGGATCGTGGCCATGCCGGATCCGGTCGATGACCGCCTCGACGAGGGTGGTGGTCTTGCCGGTGCCGGGGCCGGCGAGCACCAGCAGCGGGCCGCCGCGATGCCGCACGACGGCCTGCTGCGCGTCATCGAGCACCGGCGCGGTAGCGGCCGTGACCGGCGGCTTGACCAGGCGATATCGCGCGTTCGTGCGGGCCACGGCCGTCCTCCCTCCACCCTGCTGGCGCCCTCAGCTTGGGGAATCAGACCACGCGCCGCCGACAGTTGTGGGTCAAACGCGCCGAGGCTGTGCGGTGCGTGTTCGGGGCTTGCCGACCGGGCTCTGCTCCTGTGTTTCGACCGGCCCAAACCAGCGGGCCCTGCTCATGTCGACCCGATTTCCGGCCCGGTTCATCGGGGTTCCCTCGGCCCGGTAGCGCGCCAGCGCCTTCTGCTCGTAGCCGGGTAGCAGGCTGCCGTCCGCGCGGATCACCCGCCACCACGGCACACCGCCACCGAACCGCGACAGCACCGCGCCGACCGTACGCGGGCCGCCGGTGCCCAGGTACTCCGCGATGTCGCCGTAGGTCATGACCCGGCCGGGTGGGATCCGCTCGATCAGGTCAAGGACGGCCTCGGCGAACGGGGTGGGCAGCACGCGAGCACCCTAACCGCCCGCGGCTACAGTCGGCGCATGCCTGGGGACCGAACCAAGCAGAGCGCGATCGACACGTTCGAGCGTGCCGCCGCCAGCTACGACCGGGTCGGAGTCGACTACTTCCAGGTGTTCGGCGCACGGCTGGTCGAGGCCGCGGCCTTGCGCCCCGGCCAGCGGGTGCTCGACCTTGGCTCCGGACGCGGTGCGGTGCTGTTTCCGGCGGCCCGAGCCATCGGCCCAACCGGTTATGCGGTCGGCATCGACGCGGCACCAACGATGGTCGCGCTGACCTCGGTGGACGCCACCGCACTGGGGCTCACCCAGGTGGAAGTGCGGCTCGGTGATGCCGACGAGCCACCGGGCACGCCCGGCGAGTACGACGCGGTGCTGGCCGGCCTGGTGCTGTTCTTTCTGCCCGACGTCAGCGTCGCGGTCCATCGGTACGCAACGTTGCTCAAGCCGGGCGGGCTGCTTGCGTTCTCCTGGTTCGGTCCCGACGACGCGCGCTGGACGCCGGTCTTCACCGCACTCGACCGGTACTTGCCGCACCCGCCGGACCGCACGGCACCGCCCGATCCGACCGATGTGTGGCGCGATCCGGAGTCGATCCGCACGATGCTCATCGCGGCCGGCTACGTCGACATCGAGACCGTCGAGGAGACGTTCGAGGTCACCGTTCCGGACGTCGAGACGTGGTGGAACTGGTCGTTCTCACACGGTGGCCGGGACTATTTCGAGGGGTTCCCGGTCGACCGGCACGCTGAGATCAAGGCGGCCGCCGCGGCTGCGATGGGCGAGGTACGGCGGCCGGACGGCTCGCTCAGCGTCCGCCCGGTGCTCCGCTTTACCACCGCCCGCACCCCGTCTAGCTAGGGTGCGCGGCACCCCGTCTAGCTTGGGGTGCCGTGGCACCCCGTCTAGCTTGGGTGCCGCGGGCGGTCAGTAGTTGGGTTTGTCCGGCTCGATCTGGTTGACCCAGGCCACCACGCCGCCGCCGACGTGGACCGCGTCCGCGAAGCCGGCGGACTTGAGCACGGCCAAGCATTCGGCCGAGCGCGTTCCGCTCTTGCAGTGCAACACGATCTGGCGGTCCTGCGGCAGGCCGGCCAACGCGGCGCCGGAGAGGATCTCCCCCTTCGGGATCAGCACCGAACCTGGGATGCTCACGATCTCGTACTCGTGCGGCTCCCGCACGTCCACAAGCAGGAACTTGTCATCGCGCTCGATCATGTCCGCCAGCTGCCGCACCGAGATGGTCGACTCGCGCGCCGCTTCCGCAGCCTCGGCCGAGATCGTGCCGCAGAACGCCTCGTAGTCGATCAGCTCGGTGACCGTCGGGTTCTTCCCGCAGATCGCGCACTCCGGATCCTTGCGCACCGACAGGTCGCGGTAGCTGGTCTCTAGCGCGTCGTAGATCATCAACCGGCCGACCAGCGGGTCGCCGATACCGGTAAGCAGCTTGATGGCCTCGTTCACCTGGATCGAGCCGACCGACGCGCACAGCACGCCAAGCACGCCGCCCTCCGCGCAGGACGGCACCATCCCAGGCGGTGGCGGCTCCGGGTAGAGGCACCGGTAGCACGGCCCGTGCTCGGCCCAGAACACGCTCGCCTGCCCGTCGAACCGGTAGATCGAGCCCCACACGTACGGTTTGCCGAGCAGCACGCACGCGTCGTTGACCAGGTACCTGGTAGCGAAGTTGTCGGTGCCGTCGACGATGAGGTCGTAGCCGGCGAAGATCTCCAGCGCGTTCGACGAGTCGAGCCGGTCCTGGTGTAGCACGACGTTGACGAACGGGTTGATCTCCCGGATGGTGTCCCGGGCCGACTCGGCCTTGGGCCGCCCGATGTCGGACTGGCCGTGAATGATCTGGCGCTGCAGGTTGGACTCGTCCACGACGTCGAACTCGATGATGCCCAGCGTGCCCACTCCGGCGGCAGCGAGGTACATCAGCGCCGGAGAACCAAGGCCGCCGGCGCCGACACAGAGCACCTTGGCGTTCTTCAACCGCCGCTGCCCGGCCATTCCGACGTCCGGAATGATCAAGTGGCGGGAGTAGCGCCGTACTTCGTCGACGGTCAGCTCGGGAGCGGGCTCCACGAGCGGTGGCAGTGACACTTCTGCGTCCTCCAAGCGCTGGCACGAATGCTTATCCCCAACGGTGCCACCGCCTCGGCCATTCCGGCAGATCCGGCCGGGCTGACCTTGGCCGGCCACCCGATCGGCGCCCGGACCGCCCACACGACAGGCGCTACCGGCGCCCGGCGCGCGGATGCGGCCAGGGATTGGCCCGGCACCCCTCGAGCGACTTGGTCTGCTGCACCATGATCGGCGCCAGCCACCCGACGTGCGGACAGTTCACGTGTCCCTTACCCAGGCCGTGGCCGACCTCATGGTTGATCAAGTACTCCCGGTACGAGAGCAGGTCGCGGCCGTATGACTTGGCGCCGATGCCCCAGCGCACGGCGTTGATCACGGCTCGGTGGCCGTTCCAGCAGGAGACCCGGCCGAGCGTCCGAAGTGGCGCGCACTGCACGTCGGTAAGCCGCGGGCTGGACAGCGAGACGATCAGTTGGACCCGGCCGTGGTCGACCCGCTCGAAGCCGAATTGACTGTTGCGGCCCCAGCCGCGCGGGTCGTTGAGGATGCGGTGCACGTCGGCGGCGAACTCCTCGGTGGCGAACGGCAACCCACGTTCGACCTCCACTCGGTAGCGGATCACCCGGCCGCCAGGCGCCACCCTCGCCTGGTCGTGGCCGGGCGCGACCCGGTAGCTGCCGGCGCCAGACTTCGGCGGCAGGACCCGCGCTGGCTGCACTCGGCCGCCGACCACCGGTCCGGTGATGGTCTCGGGCGGGGGAACCGCGGCCTGCAGACCCGCCGCGGTGCTGACGCTCGCGTTACGGGCGAGTTCGATCGCCGTCGGCGGCTCGGCTCGCTCGACGGCCCGCGCCGCTCCCGCCTTCTCCGTGGTGACCTGATCGCCACTCGAGCCGTCGTGGGACGAGGCGTCGTGGAACGAGGCGCTGCCGGACACCGGGTCGTCGGACGAGGCGACCAACCGGCTCGATGTCCTCGCAAGCAGTTGGCTCGGCACCGCCCGGTTAGCGGCCGCCGCAGCCGATTCACCCGAGTCGGCGGGATGGGGCCCGGTGTGCGATCGAAAACCGTCCAGGCTGACCCCGAACGCGGATAGGTAGAGCAACGTCGCTGCGGCATAGCCGAGGGCCCCGGCGGCCATCAACCGCCGGGTCGCCAGCTGCGCTCCGGTCTGCCGGTGCCGGTGCCGCTGCCGGCCGGTTCGAACCGATCGCGGTGCCGGCATGCCGGTAGTAGCAAATCGATGTCGAGCCATGTGGAACCGACGCTAGCGGATCGGGGTGCGCGAGGTCACATGCAGCTGGCGAAAGGCCCTGGCGACCGCCTCCGGATACTCCAGCTGCGCCACGTGGCCGCTGTTCGGCAGCACGACCAGCCGGGCGTTCGGGTAGGTCCGCACCGCACGACTTGCCATTCGGGGATTCACCAGCTTGTCCCGGCCGCCGTACACCAGCAGGGTCGGCGCGCTCACCCGCGCCGCCTGCTTCCACAGGCCGTTGCGACGGGGCAGGTAGTGCCCGATAAGGCCACGCGTGCTGGCCACCAGGACCGCCGGGGCGTACGGCAACTCGGAGCGCCGCCGGACCTCCGCGATCGCAGCCTCGCGCCAGTCGGCCGGCACCGCGGCCGGATCGCCGAAGCAGAGGTTGAGCAGCATCCGGAGCCGTTGCTCGGCCGGGACCGAGTGCAGCTTGCGCGCGGTCCTTAGCCCCACGCCGGGCACCGCCAGTAGGCCTACCGGGACAGCGCTGCGCAGCGGGCGTAGCTCCGGCAGCGCCGGCGAAATCAGCGTGAGGGTGCGGACCAGCTCGGGCCGGTGTGCTGCGACCAACGTGGAGATCGTGCCGCCCATCGAGTTGCCGAGCAGGTGCACCGAGGTGTCCGGGTAGGTTTGCTCGATCAACTGCTCGATCAGCTTTGAGTAGCCGCTCAGCGTGTACCTCGCCGGCTGCGGCGGCGGCGAGTACCCGAATCCGGGCAGATCCGGTGCGACCGCGTCGAGAAGATCGCGCAACAAATCCATGAGCCGGGTCCAGTCCAGCGACGAACCGCCCAGCCCGTGCACGAACACGGCCGGCTCGGCACCCGATCCGGTCGGCTCGGCATGCCGAAGCGTGACCTGATGCGCGCCAACTTGAACGGATGTCGCCGGCCACCGGAACGGGCCAGTGGACATGCCTCAACTGTACCCAGCGCGATCTTTGCGACCCGTGCCCGAAAACCAGGCAGCGGAGCGCGTATAGGCTGCCAGGACACGACCTCGCGACGGAAGGAACTGCCCGTGTCCGAGATGGACCTGCATTCCGACGACCGGGTTGCGGACCCGGCGCCGTCCGAGGACAGCGCACGGGATATCGAAGCGCCGGAGGCGGACGCCGTCGAGCAGCACACGCCGGTGCGGAATGCCGACAACGGCAACAATGCGTCGGTGCCGCTGGAAACCGACGAGGCCGACGTCGCCGACCAGCGCCGGGTTGTCGAGTTGGACGAGGACGACTACCGGTAGGTCAGGCGGTGCGCCGGCGACCCTTCGAGTCCGCGGGCGCGCCCGTGTCGGGCTCCTTTGCCGGTGCCTTCTTCGTCGTCTTACGTGCCGTCTTCTTCGCGGCAGTGCGCTTGGCGGCCGGTTTCTTGGCGGGCGCCTTGGTGGCCGGCGAGCTCTTGCTGGTCTTCGCGGCCGGTACCTTCTTGGCCGGTGACTTACGCGCGGGCTTGCCGCCCGCGGACTCGGCCGGCTCACCGCGGCGGCGCTTGGCCTCCTCGACGCTGCGGCGCAGCGCATCCATCAGATCCACGACCTCGCCGGGAGCCGGCGTAGCGGCCTCCTCCCGCACCGACCGCCCGGCCGCCTTGGCCTCGATGACCTCCATCAGCGCCTCGCGGTAGGCGTCGGTGTAGGCCGACGGGTCGAACTCGCCGCTGAGCGTGGCGATGTACGACTCGGCCATCGCGACTTCCTGCGCGCGCACCTCGACGTCGTCGGATGGAGCGAACGCGCGCGAGTCCCGCACCTCGTCCGGCCACAACATCATTTGCAGCACCAGCACGTCCCCGGCCGGCCGCAGCGTGGCCAGCGACTCCCTCGACCGCAGCGCGACCTTGACCACCGCGACCTTGTCGGTCCGGCGCAAGGCGTCGCGCAGTAGGACGTACGGCTTGCCTCCTGGTCCGTCCGGCTCCAGGTAGTAGCTGCGCCCGAAGTTGATCGGATCGATGTTGTCCGAGTCCACGAACTGCAGCACCTCGACCGAGCGGCTGGACGCCAGCGGGAGGTTGGCCATGTCCTCCTCGGTCAGCACGATCGTGTCGCCGTCCGGAAGTTGGTATCCGCGGGCGATGTCGCGGTACGGCACCTCGTCGCCGTCGATCTCACATATCCGCCGGTAGCGGATGCGGCCGCCGTCGGCCACATGGACCTGGTGCAGCGACACCCCGCGCTCCTCGGTGGCCGCATACAGCTTGACCGGAATAGTGACCAGTCCGAAGGAGATCGCGCCCTTCCAGATGGTCTGCGGCATGACATCTCCTCATGCGTCCGTGATCAGTGTGGCCAGTTCCGTACGGTGCGGCCTTGCCCCATTTGGGGAATCACGTTCGAATGGTCGCGGCTCAGCGGGAATTTCGCCACCCATCGGCTCGACATATACCTCAAAATCAACGAATGACCCAGGCGACGGCGGTGGAGCTTTGAGTAGCCAACGCGTGGCCGTAGAGATCGACGGACACCGACTCTCCCTCAGCAATCTCGACAAGGTCCTCTATTCCGAGGTCGGGTTCACCAAGGCCGAGGTGATCGACTACTACACCCGGATCGCACCGGTGATGCTGCCGCATCTCCAGCGCCGCCCGGTCACCCGGAAGCGCTACCCGAACGGGGTAGATGGCGCGTTCTTCTTCGAAAAGAACGCGCCATCGCATACCCCGCGCTGGGTGGACACGGTGACCCTGCCGGTGCCGGGCAGCACCATGGGCCGGGAGGAGATCACCTACATCGTGAGCGACGACCGAGCCACCTTGGTTTGGCTGGCGAACCTGGCCGCGCTCGAGCTGCACGTGCCGCAGTGGCAGGTCAACCGGCGCGGCGGGGCCGCAGCACCCGATCTACTGGTGTTCGACCTCGATCCGGGTCCGCCGGCGACCGTGGTGGAGTGCGCGCAGGTTGCGCTGATGCTGGCCGAACTGCTCGCCGAGGACAAACTGACCGGCTTCCCGAAGACCTCGGGGGCGAAGGGCATGCAGGTATATGTACCGATCAAGCCGGCCGCGGACGAACGCACTTCCGGGTACGCGAAACAGCTCGCCGAGCTGCTCGAACGCCAGCATCGCGAGCTGGTAGTGGCTCGGATGGACAAGCGGCTGCGGCACGGCAAGGTGTTCGTGGACTGGAGCCAGAACAACGCCGCCAAGACGACCGTCGCGCCGTACTCCTTGCGCGCTCAGGCAGCGCCGACCGTGTCCACGCCGCTCACCTGGGAGGAAGTCGAATCCTGCGACGATCCGACCGACGTCCGGTTCCTGGCCGGTGACGTACTCGGGCGCGTCGACGAGCTCGGTGATCTCTTCGCCGACCTGGGGGCCGACAAGCGGCCCACGCTGCCGGCCACCCCGCGGGCGGGCAAGCGGTAGCGCGGCAGTCACCACTTCCCCACCGCAGCGCCAGGCCAGAAAGTGGAGGCCTGATCAGGGATATCGGCATACCCAGGCTTAGGATGAGGCCGAGCACGCGACTTAACCCGGCCAGTTCGCCGGCACCCAGCGTGATCACCCTTGGGAGTGCTCCGTGACCGCATTGGATGACGTCCGCCCGCGCGGGGGGCGCCTGCCGCGGCCGGCCCGGCGGCTGCAGCTGCTCGGGGCGGCGCAGGAAGTGTTCGTCGCACAGGGATACCACGCGGCCGCAATGGACGACATCGCGGATCGAGCCGGGGTCAGCAAACCGGTGCTCTACCAGCACTTCCCCGGCAAGCTCGAGCTCTATCTCGCCTTGCTCGACCAGCACACCGAAGCGTTAGTGCAGGCGGTCAAGGCCGCGCTCAAGTCCACCCACGACAACAAGCAGCGGGTAACCGCGACCATGGAGGCCTACTTCGCGTTCGTCGACGACGACGCGGGCGGGTTCCGGCTGGTCTTCGAGTCCGACCTGACCAACGAGCGGGCCGTCAGGGAGCGGGTCGACCGGGCCACGCAGCGGTGCGCCGAGCTGGTCAGCCGGGTCATCGCCGAGGACACTGGCCTGCGCGGCGAGGAATCGATGCTGCTTGCGGTCGGCCTGGTCGGGATGGCCTCGGTGACCGCCCGCTACTGGCTGGCCACTTCGGGCGGCATTCCGCGTTCGGCTGCGGCCGAGCTGGTCGCCACTCTGTCCTGGCGTGGGATCCGTGGCTTCCCGCGCAAGGACGAGGGGCACGCCGACAGTGGCGCTCGCCCGGGTCTCGGCTAGCCTGCACTGGTCAAGGTCGTTCGTCCCCGCACCCGTAGGGCGCCGGTGGGCTGGATTCCGGAGGGCAGTCGGGTGGAGGTCAAGATCGGCGTGCAGCACGTCGCCCGGGAGTTGATCATCGAGAGCTCCCAGGCCCCCGACGAGATCGAGGCAGCCGTCAGCGCGGCGCTGCAGGGCGACGACGGGGTGCTCACCCTGGTCGACGAGCGAGGCCGCAAGCTCCTGGTGCCCTCCGAGCGGCTTGCGTATGTCGAGATCGGCGAGCAGGTAGAGCGGAGGGTCGGCTTCGGCGCAATGTAGGCGGAGCCGGTTGGGGCGCAGATCTGAACTCAGGCGGACAGTCCGAGCGAGGCCATCCGGCGGGTGTGCGCCTCGGTCAGGCGGGTGAACACCTTGCCGACCTCGGCCAGGTCGAATCCGGCCGGCACGCGCTCGGACACGAGCAGGTTCGCCAGCGTGTCGCGCTCCGCGGCTACTCGCTGGGCCTGGCTCAGCGCCTCGCCAACCAGCCGCCGGCCCCACAGCGCCAGCCGGCCGGCGACCCGCGGATCCGCCTCGATCGCCTTCCGGACCCGATCCACCACGAACTCGGCGTGACCGGTGTCCTCCAGCACGCTGAGTACGAGCTCTCTGGTCCGCGCGTCGACCAGCACGGACACCTCGCGGTAGAAGTCGGTCGCGATGCCGTCGCCGACGTACGCCTTGATCAGGCCCTCCAGCCAGTCACTGGGCGCGGTCCGGGCGTGGAACTCCTCCAGTGCGGCGACGAAGGGCTCCATCGCGGCCGCCGGATCCGCGCCTAGCTCGATCAACCGCTCCCGCAACTGCTCGAAATGGTGGAACTCGGCGACCGCCATCGCGGCCAGTTCCGCCTTGTCGGTAACGCCCGGGGCGAGCTTGGCATCCTCGGCCAGCCGTTCGAAGGCCATCAGCTCCCCCAGGGCCAGTACGCCGAGAAGATCGACAACCGCGGCCCGGTATTCGGGGTCCTGATCCAGCACTTCGGTCATGGCACGGCAGCGTAACTGCTCAGCTCGCCCGCGGAACCGGTAGACTGTTGTGTATCGCACCGCAAGTCAGGCGGTGCAACCTGCGTCGGAACGGCGCAGCAACGATCTTTTGACCGGCCAGACCGGTCGACCGGTTCGGATCCGCGCAAGCCACGGGGAAGCGATCTTTGGTCGCGATCCCGAGGCTTACGTTCGCGGGCGAGCCGGCCAAACGCATAGAGGAAGCACCCTGATCACCTTTTCCGACCTAGGAGTCGTACCGGAGATCGCCGACGCGCTGGACGCAGTCGGGATCAACCACCCATTTCCCATTCAGGAGATGACGCTGCCGATCGCGCTACTCGGCGCCGACGTGATCGGCCAGGCCCGTACCGGCACCGGCAAGACGCTTGCGTTCGGCGTGCCGCTGCTGCAACGCATCGTGAGCCCGTCCGACCTCGCAGCATTCGCCGAATTGGCCGCGCCGGGCAAGCCGCAGGCGCTCGTCGTGGTGCCGACCCGCGAGCTCGCGCTGCAGGTCGCGGGCGATCTCAAGCTCGCCGGCGCCAACATCGGCACCCGGGTGCTCACCGTGTACGGCGGGCGCGCCTACGAGCCGCAGATCGAGGCACTCGCCGCCGGAGTCGAGGTGGTCGTCGGCACCCCCGGCCGACTCCTCGACCTCGCCGACCAGGGCCGTCTGGACCTCAGCCACGTCAAGGTACTCGTACTGGATGAGGCCGACGAGATGCTCGATCTTGGCTTCCTCCCGGACGTGGAGAAGCTGATCGGGCAGACTCCGGAGAACCGGCAGACCATGCTCTTCTCGGCCACTATGCCCGGTGCCGTGGTCGGGCTGGCCAGGCAGTACCTCCGGCAGCCGACCAACATCAGAGGCGAGGCCGGACACGAGACCGCGATCGTCCCGCAGACGGTGCAGCACGTATTCCGAGCGCATGCGCTGGACAAGATCGAGATGATCGCGCGGATCCTGCAGGCCGAAGACCGCGGGCTTGTCATGATCTTCTGCCGGACCAAGCGAACCGCGCAGAACCTCGCCGACGACCTGGCCGAGCGGGGCTTCGCCGCCGCCGCAGTACACGGAGACCTGGGGCAGGCCGCTCGCGAGCAGGCACTGCGCGCGTTCCGGAAGGGCAAGATCGACACCCTGGTCGCAACGGATGTGGCCGCTCGCGGCATCGACGTGGAGGGCGTCACCCACGTCATCAACTACCAGTGTCCCGAGGACGCGAAGACCTACCTGCACCGGATCGGCCGCACCGGCCGGGCCGGCGCATCCGGGGTCGCGGTTACGTTCGTCGACTGGGACGAGCAGCACCGCTGGTCGCTGATCAACCGGGAGCTTGGGCTGTCCTTCGACGAGCCGATGGAGACCTACTCCACCTCCGAGCACCTCTACGACATGCTCGGCATTCCGGCCGGTGTCACCGGAGTCCTGCCGGCGGCGGCCCAGACCCGGGCCGGGCTGGCCGCCGAGGAGGTCGAAGACCTCGGCGAAACCGGCGGGCGCCGGACTCGGACTCGAACCGGCCGGAGCGGCGACGGGCGCGGCCGGACCGACCAGGACCGGCGCGGCCGGACCGACCAGGACCGGCGCGGCGACCGGACCCGCCGGGGCGGTCGCGATGGCTCGGACGGCCCGACCCAGCAGCGCAGCCGGGATGCCGCGAATGGCCCGAAGGCCAGTGATAGCGGCGTCCCGGACGGTTCGAGCTCGCGCGGTTCGGCCCAGGACGGAGCGGCGGGCACCGGCCCTTCCGAGCCCGGTCACCCGCGCGGCTCGCGCCGGCGAAGCCGTGTCCGGCAGAACGGTGCCGCCGCTCGAACGGCCGACACTAGCCGCGTCAGGATCAGGTCCCGCGCCGGTGTCCCAGTGAGCGTCGAGCCGGATCGTGCTACGGCCACAGCGGGACCGACCGGCACGGATGTCCCGGCTCAACCGACCCGGTCCAGGCGGCGACGCAGGCGTACCAAGGCAGGTCAACCCAGTACCGACTAGCAGGCGGTCGGAGTCGACTGCTACCACGCCGACCTGCTTGGCCCCTGACCGCGCCGCGATGCTCCCATTAAGTCGATCATGGACCGGCCGTCGCCCTGCTATATGGCGACAAGTCGACCCACGAGCGGGCCAGTGATCGATTTAACGGGAGCATCGTCGTTTTTCGGCGAGCCTGGCACATCGCTCGGCGCTGGGCGTCGCCGAGCGCGAGCCTGAACTGACATCATCGCCGGGTGAGCACTCCGCGGTTTCTCGACCTACCCAAGTGCGCCCGCCCGGCAACCATCTCGACCAAGCGCGGCACGTTCGCCGCACACCTCGCGGAGCCGGCCGATGGTACGCCCCTGCGCGGTGTTGCGCTGCTGGTCCCGGGCTTCACCGGGTCCAAGGAAGACTTCATCGGAATCCTGGAACCGCTGGCCAACCGCGGCTACCGGACGGTCGCATTCGATCCGCGCGGTCACTACCAGACACCGGGACCGCCCGACGAGTCCAGTTACGCGATCGAGGAGCTGGGCGCCGACCTGGTCGAGGTCATGGTCGCGATCGCACCAACCGATGGGCCGAGCCGACAGGTCCACGTGGTCGGCCACTCGCTCGGCGGGGTCATGGCCCGGTATGCCGCGCAGACCAGACCCGACCTGTTCCGCTCGCTCACGCTGCTGTGTAGCGGGCCCCGCGCGCTATCCGGCCCGCCGGCCGACCGGGTCGCCCTGCAGCTCGGAGCGCTCGAGCAATTCGACCT
>DATFRM010000318.1:0-2094 GCA_035263265.1 Actinomycetes bacterium | reverse complement strand
TGACCCGACTGGCGCGGTTGGGGTTCATCGACCCGGACCGCGCGGTCGGCCTGCTCCATTCGCCCGTGCTTGCACCGCTCGACGTCGATGCGCTCGCCGCCGACCTGACCGACACCGCCGATCCTGACCTCGCGCTCGGCTCGCTGGTGAAATGCGCCGAGGCGGCCGACCGGCTCGGTTACCCGTTGATCACCGAGTTGACGACCGCATCAGCGGGAAGCCGGACCCGGCTGCTGGCGGTACTTGGGGTGAGTGCCGCGCTGGGCGAGCACCTGGTCCGCGCCCCGCAGCACTGGCGGGCGGTGCTGCCGGATGCCGGCGCACTGCTCGATCGTGATGCGGCGCACCCGGCCACGGTCGGATCAGAGCGCGTTGGCCGGGACTACCGGACCGCGCTGCTCACTGCTGTGGGGGCCGACCCGGCCGGGACGGAACCGATGGCCGTCCCGGGACGGCTGATGCTCGACGAGCTGCGAATGGCGTACCGGCGCGAGCTGCTCACGATTGCCGGGGCGGACCTGGCTGGCGACTGGGGGATCGAGCAGGTCGGCGCCGAGCTTGCTGAGCTCGCGGCCGGAACGCTCGAGGCCGCACTGGCGATCGCCCGCGCTGCCGATCCCGCCCGCGCTGGCGATCCCGCCCGCGCTGCCGATCCCGCCCTGCAGCCGGCCGGGCGAGCCGCCGGATCCCTGGCCATCGTGGCCATGGGCAAGACCGGTGGGCGGGAGCTGAACTACGTCAGCGATGTCGATGTCGTGTTCGTAGCCGACGACCAGAACGGCGCCGTCGAGTCCGCGGCGCTCGGCCGCGCTACCCGGCTTGCTACCGCGGTAATTCACGCCTGCTCAGCCGCCACTCCGACCGGCACGATCTGGCCGGTCGATGTATCACTGCGCCCGGAGGGAAAGGCCGGGCCACTGGTCCGCACGCTGTCCAGCTACGTGGCGTACTTCCAGCGCTGGGCGAAAACCTGGGAGTTCCAGGCCTTGCTCAAGGCCCAGCCGGTGGCCGGTGACCGGGCGCTCGGCCAGCGCTACGTGGACGCGGTGGCACCGCTGCTGTGGTCGGCTGCGGACCGGACCGGCTTCGTCGAGGACGTCCAGTCCATGCGTCGCCGGGTGGAGCGGCACGTACCGCCGGAGCAGGCCGGCCGGCAACTCAAGCTCGGTCCGGGCGGGCTGCGCGACATCGAGTTCGCGGTGCAGCTACTCCAGCTCGTGCACGGTCGCTCGGATGAGTCATTGCGGGTCCGGGGGACGATCGAGGCCCTGCGCGCGCTTGCTGCCGGTGGGTACGTAGGCAGGGTCGACGCGGCCCAGTTGGAGGAGACGTACGGTTTCCTGCGCACGCTGGAGCACCGCCTGCAGCTCTACCGGCTACGCCGGACCCACCTGTTGCCCGAGGCCACCGACGACCTGCGCCGCCTCGGTCGCGCGCTTGGCTTGCGCGCCGACCCGGTCACGCAGCTCGATCAGGCGTGGCGGACGCACGCGCGGGAGGCCCGCCGCCTGCACGAGAAGCTGTTCTACCGCCCGCTGCTGGCCGCCGTCGCGCGAATCCCGAGCGAGGCCGCCAGGCTAACCGAGACCGCTGCTCGACAGCGGCTGGAGGCGCTGGGTTACGCGGATCCGGCCGGAGCGATGCGGCACCTGGAGGCGCTGACGGTCGGGATGACCCGACGGGCGGCAATCCAGCGGACGCTGCTTCCGGTGATGCTCGGTTGGTTCGCCGACTCGGCCGACCCGGACGCCGGACTGCTGGCGTTCCGGCAGGTCTCCGAGGCGCTCGGGACCACGCCCTGGTACCTGCGCCTGCTCCGGGACGAGGGGGCGACCGCGCAGCGAATGGCCCGGGTACTGGCGTCCAGCCGGTACGCCAGCGACCTGTTGCTGCGCGCTCCGGAGGCGGTGGCGATGCTCAGCGACGATGTTGAGCTCCGGCCACGATCCCGGGCGGCGCTCGACCCGGAGATCCAGGCGGCGGCCGGCCGGGCGGACAGCGCGGAAGCAGCCGTGGTCGCGACCCGGGCGATCCGGCGGCGCGAGCTGTTCCGGATCGCGGTCGCGGACCTCCTCGGCCTGATCGACGTCGAGG